>JAKQCH010000563.1 GCA_029573825.1 Spirochaetota bacterium
GAAATGGTCGGCGCCTCCATGACGGCCTTTTCCAGTTCGGGAGTAAGCTTTTCCTGTTCCTTCAGGGATTTCAGCACCGCCTCACGCCGCTTGTCGAGGTCCCCAAGCTGCTGGAGCCGGTCACGGATCGAGATGATAGCCACCTCGTCAAGTCCGCCGGTTACCTCTTTCCGGTAGCGTGCGATAAAGGGGACCGTTGCGTCCTCACCGAGCAGCTCAGCGACAGCGCGCACCTGTTCCGGTCTGATCTTCAGCTCATCACTCACGATTGATATATTGTTGTCCGGCATGGTCGTCGCATCTCCTTTTATCGTACTATAATTATGGCAAGGCGGGGCTTCACGGCAGTGTGACACTTGTAAGGAGCACAGAGAATTATATCAAGCACAAAAATATGGAACGGTTTTTCGGGGGGTTGATACGAGCCGCTGCACCGGTATCATGACTGCCGCTGAATCATATCACCCCCCGCCTCTAAAAAAATTTTCCGTAACATACCGCCTTCCCCGTCATCTACAATAGTATCCCTGAAACAATAAATCGCCACACTATAAAGAGAGAAAATATTTATGGTTTATCCAAACCGCAATAACGCATTGACGCTGAATCATCACCGGCTGAAAGGATTCTCATGAAACCGCTCCTTGTAACTTTTTTGATAACGGCGGCTTTCTGCACTGCGGCACTAGCTGAGGAAACAGCACCCCGCAATGTCCCCGGTGCACAGGAGACAACATCTCTCGGCGACGAGGTGAGCAGAATACTGGATTATAATGCCGCGAATAACATAAAAAATGGGTTTTCTCCTCACCGTCCTAATTATCTTCTTCCTTTTATCACTTCTGACTACAACTACGACAGGAACGAGACGGAAGTTAAATTCCAGATAAGCATGAAGCAGCGTTTTCTTCGTTTCTACGGCTGGGCATTGTATATCGGGTATACGCAACGATCCTTCTGGCAGGCCTATGATGAGAGTGAATCACGTCCCTTCAGGGAAAATAATTTCAATCCGGAATTATTTATCCGCACGAAGATGTGGAACGGATGGCGCTTCGATTATGGTCTGGAACATGAATCAAATGGTGAAAGCGGTATTACATCCCGAAGCTGGAACCGCGCGTATATCACCCCATACTATGAAAATAAATATATCCGGCTCAGTTTGAAAACCTGGTACCGGTTTCCGGAAGAGGAAAAAGAAAATCCTGATGACAGCGAAGGTGATGACAATCCCGACATCCATAAATACTTTGGGTATAATGAACTGGGGCTTACCTTCAAAATCCATAATCTGTATCTCACAACAATGAGCCGGTGGAACTTCCGGCACAGGAAAGGAGCATTCTGTGTGGATGCGACATATCCCATGTACACCAGCAGCATGCACTGGTTTGTACAGTACTGGGAGGGATACGGGGAAAGCCTCATTGACTATGATCTGCGACAGCGCAAATTCGGGTTCGGCTTCATGTTCACCCGGTGAAGCGAACGGTATCTTCCACCGATGCGCCCCCGAATGTACTGTACAGGAAGCAGCCTGTAAGGATACACAGGCTTTTTCAATGAAACACGGGTATTTGTATCAACCCAAGAGATGTTGTGAAAATATGCGTATTAATTTATCACATTGTTGACGAATCCATGGTTTTTTAGTATTTTATATAATATTTTATTGGCATGATAACTGAATGAAGAAATTACTACTATCAATAGCTTTGCTGTCATCATTGACTTTATTCTGCAGGGAGGGAAACAGGATGACTATGGAAACACAGAAAGCAACATTCGCCGGGGGATGCTTCTGGTGCATGGTATTTCCATTTGAGCAAATGGAAGGAGTTGAAAAGGTTGTCTCAGGATATACCGGAGGACATACCGAAAATCCCACATACGAGGATGTTACCACAGGGGAAACCGGCCACCTTGAAGCGGTGCAGATCACCTTTGATCCGTCAAAAATAAGCTACGAGAAACTTCTGGATAGTTTCTGGAAACAGATAAATCCCACTGATGCCGG
>JAKQCH010000564.1 GCA_029573825.1 Spirochaetota bacterium
CCGGCATCAATTCTCATTATTGATGCTTCCGGAATAATTGACTATGTAAACTCACAGTTTATCAGGATAACGGGATATAACAGAAACGATATTATTGCAGAAAATATCTACGAAATAAACGGAAACGGAATCGGAAATGAATTATTTATAAAGTTAGGGGAGTGCGTTGTCAGTAAGAAGGAGTGGAGCGGAGAAATTAAAAACAAAAAAAAGAACGGTGAACTACTCTGGGAAAGTACATCAATATCTCCGATCAAAAACATCGATGGTGTAATAACGCATTTTGTTGCGATAAGCCAGGATATCACACAGAAAAAACAGGAGGATGCGGCTTTACGCCAGAGCGAGGAACGGTTCAGGACCGTTGTTCATAACATCAATGAATATATTTACAGTGTCACCTACAATAATGGCGTCGCAGTATCGACATATCACAGTCCCCGATGTATGGAAATAACCGGTTATACGGAAGAGGAGCTGGGAGGTGATACTCAGCTATGGTTTTCCATGGTACACAATAAAGACAAAGATCATGTAAACAGTTTTATTAATCAAATTTTCACAAATAAAACCACAATGTCAATTGAACACCGTATAATCAGGAAGGACGGTGCCGTGAGGTGGGTATCCAACACCTGCGCGGTGCAGCTTGATGAAAAGGGCGATATCTGGCGTCTTCACGGATTTCTCCAGGATATCACTGAAAGGAAGGAATTTGAGCAGAAGCTGGTAAGTGACGAAAAGATGCTGCGTCTGAGAAACGAAAAAGTTGAAAAGG
This sequence comes from Spirochaetota bacterium, assembly GCA_029573825.1. GTDB lineage: Bacteria > Spirochaetota > UBA4802 > UBA4802 > JAGODF01 > JAKQCH01. Next base: position 779 of record JAKQCH010000564.1, read on the forward strand.
ACCTTAAGCTGGCACAGTTGATTCAGCGGTCATTTCTTCCAAAAAAAATACCCAAAATCAATGATCTTATAAGCGATTACAGGTACTATCCTCTTGATAAAGTGGGGGGCGATTTTTTTTCAATCAATACCATTAATAAAAATACGCTCTCAGTATTTATCGGCGATGTCGCGGGGCATGGAGTCAGTGCCGCTCTTTTTCTGTCGCTGGTAAAATCTGCAACAGAACGGATTGCAAAAAAATATGCCCAGCAGCCGGACCGATACATCACAGAGCTGAATAGAATTTTGATAGAGGAAATGCCCTCTTTTTTTATTACCGCTATATACAGTTTGTTCCTGCGTGATACGGAAAAGAATGCCATGACGTTTTCTTTTTCAAACGGGGGGCATCCCTATCCATTGCATTTCAGTGCCGCAGAGGACAGCTATACTCTTATTCGAAAAAGTTCAACAATCGTGGGAATGTTTGAGGAAGTGACATATGGAACATACAATGTTGCGCTAAACCGGGGGGATAGGATTTTTATGATGACGGACGGTATTCCTGAAGCGGAAAACGAAATTCATGATATGATCGGCTTTGAGGAGGGTCTCACAGGGCTTTTCAGAAGGTCATTCAGGAACAGCCTCAGCGATACTCTCGATACGGTGATTGAGGAGCTGAACAAATTCAGAGGTGCAGTACCCCCTGACGATGATATCATTCTTATGGGGTTTGAAGTAAGCACGATATGAAACTATTCACAGGGGCCCCTTCCTGCACAGGCGGGACAGGGGACTCCGAGATTTTCCGGATATGCTTCTCCGCATGAAGGACATAATGTGATTGCAGTGAATACCCTTTCTTTATTGCTGAGATATACATCCTTCACTTGTACTTGTTCGATACTGTAAATTGTATTACCCGCTTCCTTCAGTTGTTTCTGAAGTAGCCCGGAATTCTGCTGATGCTTCGGTGTGCTGCGAAAAAACCATGTCCGGATTTCATCCCATAGTTCAAGCCTGGTAGAATCAATAAAAATCCTGATACCCCTCCCGGTATATTTCTCGTAAAAAATGACCGCGAACCTTCCTGTGGAAACAATTTTCAGCCATCCGTTTCCAATGGTACAGGGGGTGAGAAGCTGCACCGCGTCAGGAAGGCAATGGGATGTTTCGCAAATAACATCAAAGAAATCTCCGGGGGGAAGGCTCTCCAGGGCGATATCAACCATAAACCCGCCGGCAATCATCCCCGGCGCCACTGATCCATGAAAGGCAACAACTTTTTCGATGAATTCATCATAACCAAAAGACCCGATACTCATTCCTTATATGCTCCCTGTAAAATTGTTATATCGTATAATGTAGTTACATTATATTATTACGGGTTGATATTATGACCCGGAAACAGCGATGAAAAGCAGCGCAATCCAGCATATAAGAATTGCAGCAAGGGAGCCTGTGACAAACAGAACTGTTTTCCTCTCGCGGAACGATATAATGGTATTCCTGACACAAGAGCCTGCCCAATATCCAGCGGGAAGAAACACCATGGAGAACAGGGACCAGGGAAGAATTTCCTGGACAAAAAAAGATACCAGTCCAGGACTGTGATTAAAGGAAAGCAGAAATGTACAGGGAGCGAGTTTCATGCCGAGGTAAAAAAACAGTGTCCCGGACAGTAATGGCGCAGCAAACCCTGAAAGTATGCGAAACGAACTCATTGTATGAAATTTTTTCCCTGCAGTGAGTACAACAATGGAGCAAGAAACACCATGCAGCAGTACTGCGAGGGAAGAGTTAGCTTTACATAAAAATGAACAGTGGAGTACCGGGACGGATATATGCATTGTGGCCATAGTTGTGAATGCTGCAATGATAAGGAAGAGGGGCCGCCTGGACAGTGCGAGAAAAAATCCGAGCCATGCCATGCCGATTCCGGTCAGAAATGCGGCGCGAAGAGGAGCTGCCGCAGCGCGTATTACCGGACCCGCCAGGGCCTCAGAAAGTCCCCAGAGGGAGCCGATAAGCAGAGCAAGAAGAAGGGTAATTTTTGCAGATGACGGATAATCCATTATATCGTTATTGTTCATTGGAACTAATCTCCATTATAATATTTACAATGCTTCAACACGGCACGGTATGTAGCGGTGATACGGTGTTGCGGCAAGACGATCGCGATGGGTATTTTTCGTAAGCCGGTTTGCGTTGACCCCGTAGACGGTGTCGTTGTAGACAAGACCGAAGCCGTGGGGTATCATGATATATTTTTCTCGTGTTTCTTCGGTAATTTCAAGCTCAACTTCCACAGAACCGGCTTCCGTAACGACACGCACAACCTGCCCGTCCGCAAACCCATAATTCCCGGCGTCACGGGGATTCATGATACAGGTACATGCGCGGGTGCCCTTATTCCAATCGGGATTACGCATAAGGGTATTTGCCACCATCGGTGTATGCCTGCCGGATGATAGAATGAACGGATAATCACGGGCTGTTTTTTCTAGTTTGGTTTTTTCCAATTCAGGATCGAGTTCCTGAATCCATTGCTCCATTTCCGGAATAAACAGATTAATTTTTTTGTCTTCGGTACTGAGAACGGAAAAATTGTCATCAGGGTCCATTTTACCGATCCATAATCCCTCCGGATGATTTATAATTTCCTGAAAAATTTCTTCACCAAGAAGAGGGCCGGTTTTAAAACCGGCACGCTCCGCATTTTTCCTGAATTCTCCCGGCGCGGTCATGAGCATACCCCAGAGCCACGCTTTGTTGACGGAGCCAAATTCTTTTCCCAGGGTTTTGGCAATAACGAAGGGAACAAGGGGCATAGATTTTGGATTTTCTTTCAGGAAGTTCATAAGTTCCATGCCGAATGAAAGGGTGTCCTTTTTTGCCGCATCGTACAGGGAAGCGGGTATATCAGGGATGATCCCCGCTTTATCAGCAATGCGGGTAAATATTTCACTGATTTCCAGCTGCTGCCCCTCAGGTTCAACAACAGGGTGACGGATCTGAAAATATACTTCAGGGAATGTCCACTCAAAGAAAGTCGCATCATAGGATTCATATCCTGAACGGGAAGGAAGCACATAATGAGCGAGCCGTGCGGTTTCAGTCATAGCAAGTTCATTTACCACAAGAAGATCGAGTTTGCTGAATGCTGTTTCGTATGCGGTTGTGTCTGCAAAAGAACGCAAAGGATTTGACTGACTGCACAGCACTGCCCGGATCCTTTCATCTTTTGAGCTGAGTATTTCTTCCGGCAGCACGTTGGGGGGAAAGAGGCCGCAAATAGCGGGGAAATCAGTCTCAACGGTGCGCCATGTCTTTTCACTTCGCTCGTCGGAATGTCCGCAGATGGGCATCAGGTATCCTGGAATCACATTGCCCCCTGGAACGCAGAAATTTCCTGTAATTGTAAAAAGAATTATTTCCAGGTATGATGTGAGAGTGCTGTGACGGTTCATGTAGACGCCAAGATCAGAATGATAACAGGCTTTCCTCAGACGTATTTGCCTGCACACTTCACGAACAGTTTCATAATCGAGGCCGCACACCTCGACCGCTTTAACAGGATCAAAATCTGTAAACCAGTTTTTGATGGCATCAAAACCGGATACATGCTGCTGCATATATTTATCGTCCGTCCACCCTTCTCGGAGCACAATTGCGATCATAGCGCGGGTCAGGAGTGCGTCAGTTCCCGGCCTGATTGCGAGATGGATATCGGCAATCTTCGCCGTTTCAGATTTCCTCGGATCAATAATTACCAGCAGCTTGTCGGGATTTTTGGAAAATTCTTTCAGCACAATAGGTGCCCTGGGCATCTGATGACTCGTCATACCGTTCCAGCCGATTCCCACCAGCATATCGGAACGTTCTTCGTCGGGGATTGTAAATTTATATTGTTTTCCCGTTGCGCGTCCATGGGCCCAGAATTGACCGGTCAATTCCTGTGCAATGGCATTATAATGATAACGTGAACCCAATGCTCGCAGCAATGTGAGACCGAAGGCGGCTTCAAAATGGCACCCCTGGCCGCCTCCTCCCATATATGCCAGTGAACGCGGGCCGTGTTGTTTCACAATTGTGTTGAGTTTTTCAGCTATTTCGGCTGCTGCCTGGTCCCAGGATATTTC
>JAKQCH010000571.1 GCA_029573825.1 Spirochaetota bacterium
TGGATATGTATAGGTAATTTCATTCTCAGGTATTGTTGTTTTCAGATTAAGGGTTTTCTTCCCCGGAGATATATCAACCGGTATCGCGAAGATTCCCCGATATCCCCACAGCATTTTCGTGAGAAGTATTTTTTCCCCTTCCAGATCGGCAGTTACATTAAAATCGGGAGGGAAACCTTCTTTTTTCGAAGGAACAATTTCAATATATGCAGAATTCCCCTGGGCAAATCCTTTTGAAAATATTTTTACATAAAAATCATTGCTTCGATACACACGTTTCTGTGGTTTATCGAGCTTGTAGTTTCCAGGGATTTTAACACTTGTAGCAGTACCAATCTTCACAACTCTGACCACAGGTATTCTGGCAGCACTCTTTTTTTGTATTGAGTAATTACGCCTTCCCGCCTCTGCCTCACCGGGGATTAAGCCCGCCAACACAAATGAAATAATTCCCAGGATAATATACCTGCATATCATACTGCTCCATATTGTTACATTATACCTATATGACATGTCACCTGATCTCCCGTAATAAATATTTAATTATGCTACTATAAATTAATATAAACGTCAATAATAATATGGCACACGTTACGAAGATATGCTAACAGGATGGACAGGGATGGAGGGAGGTCAGCTGGTTCCCCATAATAATTATTGAAATGATATTACATCAGGGCGATAGTAATAATTCAAATCCGTTGTGCTGTTTCATTTTTTAAAAAATTCACGAATCAGATTCACCACGGTAGCCGGCTGCTCCATTGGGATCAGATGACCGGCATCGGGAACGAGTGTATAGGAACCCCGTGGGATCATTGCGGCAGCTTTTTTAAGGTCGATAAACGCACGGTTCTCACTTGATTCCCCCTCCACCACCAGGACCGGACAGGATATTTTCTCAAGCACCGGCCAGGGATCATAGTGGCTGCCGCCCATAAAAAGCGCAGCCTCCCTTCTTGGATGACATGCGAGCTGTAGCCCACCTGTCTCGCCGGGAACCATGCCGTAATTGATATAGAGATCAAGCATTTCATCATCCCATTTCATGAAAAGCTTTTTTGATTTCAGATACGTTCTTGCGTCATCACGGGTATCCCATGAGTTTCGCCTCTTGATGGATTTTGAGGCGAGCGGATGCTGCTCTACCGAAATATCCATCCGGTAAATCTCCTGCGGCAAAAATATCGGTTCAATGAGGACCATCTTTTCAGCGCTGGTATGATGGATACTGTTTGCCAACGCCATCACCGTCGCACCCATGGAGTGACCGACAAGATATGGCCTGTCAATTGCAAGCGTTTTGCAGATTTCACAGAGATCCTCTGCCATGAGCATCCAGCTGAGGCCCCCTTCTTCCGGTTCCGCAAAACGATGGTCGCAGAAATACGGTGCAATAACCCTGTACTCGTCAGAAAGCTCCCGTGCAATCGGATGCCACAGCCATGGCAGGAAACCTGTGGCATGCATCATTATGATAACGGGCCCCTTTGAGCCGTAATCAAGATACTGCATTTCGGTATTCCCCACGATGATGGACTGCACTACCGGCTTTGCTGTTTTCATTTTCCCTCTCTGTTTATACCATATAACACAAAGACAATGACGCTCGTGTCATTTGTCCGAAATCAGCGATTCTGAATACCCGGAAAGCGAAATTCCTCTCCTCGTATACAAGCTTTGAATTTTTATCATTTCAGAGATCGTAAAAACTCATCGATGTCGTTGTTGACCTCTTCCGCATTTTCCAGATAAGGCAAATGCCCCTTCGCTTCATAAATCTTCAATACTGAACCCTTCACAAGGGATCCGAATTCCTCCATCAGTGCAGCGGGTACCATTTTATCTTTTCGGTTTCCCAGGAGGAGCACGGGCACATCAACCGCACAGGCCTGTTCGCGGTAATGGTAATTTTTGCAGATTGTGAAATCACTTTTCACCGTTTCTTTGCCAGCTCTTCTAACTTCTTCAACTGCAAGGGCTTTCAGCGATGCTTCAGCTTCCGGGCTATAGGTGAGTTCAACAACCATCGTGCAGAATGTATTAAAATCCTTTTCGACAAAATCCAGAATCATATCATTGACGGGTAGTTCCGGGGCGGTCGATATAAATACAAGGCCATGTATCCTACGGGGAGCAGCCTGTAACACTTCAAACATGACCCCTCCACCCATGGAATGCCCCAGGAGGACAACCCTTTCCAGGGCAAGAGAATCGATGACCGCCAGGACCGCATCCCTGTATTCCTCCACTGAAAGAACCGCAGGCATACCGGACTTACCGTGTCCGGGGAGATCCACTGCGATAACAGTATGTTTGCTTCCAAGCCCCTTCAGCTGAAACGCAAAAAGCCGTGAATCCCCTGCTGCTCCATGGACACACAGTATCGGGGTCCCTGAAGTCCCTTTCACTATCCGGTAAAACACATCATATCCATTGCATGGCGCGGTTCCCGTTATTTCTTTCATTTGATCATCCTTCATAACTATCTTT
>JAKQCH010000573.1 GCA_029573825.1 Spirochaetota bacterium
CACGGAGGGAATTCTGGAAAATCCTTTATGACCTTCTCGGAGAAGGCGTCACGATTGTCGTGAGTACCGCGTATCTCGATGAGGCGGAACGGTGTAACCGGATAGGCCTTATGTATCAGGGGCGGTTTATAACTGCCGGGACTCCCCGTGAGATCAAAAAGAATATGAACATGCCGTTCATCGAATTTGCGACCTCCAACCCGGTGAGGAGTGAAATGCTCCTCAGGGAGATCGATGAATATAAAAGCATTATACTGACCGGTGATTCTCTTCGGCTTTTTGTTGCAGATGTCAGGAAAGCTGAGAAAAGGATTTCGCAGACACTGAAACAGGAGGGGATAGCGTTACACTCGTTACGTGAAAAGACTCCTGCTCTTGAAGACTGTTTTGTCGCAATAGTATCGGGGGCGCAATGAAGATAATTCATTCTGCTACGAGAATCCTTGCAATCGCCGAGAAGGAATGGATTCAGGTCCGCAGGGACGGGAGAAGCCTGATCCTTTCAATACTGCTGCCGGTACTGCTGCTGCTTCTCTTCGCCTATGCCCTGAACATGGACGTGAAGCGGGTCAGTGTGGCCATTTTCGATCAGGATAAAAGCGCCCTTTCCCGGGACCTTCTGGAATCGTTTTCCAATACAGAGTATTTCAGGGTGCAAAGATATGTGAGGAATTACCGCGAAATTGATGATCTCATTGACCGCGGTACTGTGATAATGGGCATTGTGGTGCCACGTAATTTTGAGTCGATGTACAAATCAGGAAAACACGTTTCGGTGCAGATACTCATTGACGGGTCTGACTCTACTTCGGCGACCGTTGCCGGGGGATATGTCAAATCCATCATGTTTTCCTTTAACAGGGACCTCCGCATGAGGGACCTGAACAGGGCTGGGATTTCCGGCATTGTCGCTCCCGTTGATGTTCGGAGCAGGGTGTGGTACAATGAGGAACTCCAGAGCAAAAACTTTATTGTTCCGGGAATCATCGTCATCGTCATGGCGATAATATCAGCCCTCATCACGTCCCTTACGATTTCAAGGGAATGGGAACGGGGTACGATGGAAACCCTTATTACGACGCCGGTGCGCAAGTATGAGGTGTATTTCGGGAAGCTGGTCCCCTATGTCCTGATCGCGCTTTTTGATCTGATCATCACGGTTTCCCTGGGCTACTTCGTGTTCAGTGTTCCGTTGCGGGGGAGCTTTATCGAGCTGTATCTCATCGCCCTTCTGTTCCTGATCGGAACATCGAGTCTCGGTATCATGATATCCTCTGCAACCAGGTCCCAGGTGCTTTCCGTACAGGCGGCGATAATAATTACGTATCTGCCTTCGATAATTCTGTCGGGTTATATCTTCCCCATTAAAAACATGCCGGGGATAGTTCAGATAATCACCTACCTCGTACCGGCGAAATATCTCATCACCGTGATGAAGGGAATCGCGCTGAAAGGCATCGGCGCGTCGCTGTTGTGGACGCAGATTGTGTTTCTGACGCTGTATGCCGTGGTGGTGGGCGCCATCAGCCTGAAAAAGCTTTCACTGAAACTGCCGGAATGACAGCACATAATGAGGCCGGATATGAATGACACCAGCAGAGAAAAGAAAAAAAACGGGGTCGGCGGGTTTATGCGGAAGGGGATTCTGAAAAGCATGGTGGTGAAGGAATTCAAACAGATGTTCCGTGATACCAGGATGCGGATTGTTCTGTTCGCGCCGCCGATTTTAATGCTGTTCCTTTTCGGGTATGCTGTCAGCACTGATGTTACAGGCGTGCGGATGGCGATCCTCGATGAGGACAGGTCGCAGACGAGCAGGGCATTTATTGAGCGGTTTACTTCGACGGAGCACTTCGTGCCTTATACGTACCTGCGGTCGCCGCGTGAAGTATCGCCGCTTCTTGACAGGGGGGAGGTGGAACTGTTCCTGCACGTTGAGAAGGGATTTTCTTCTCATATCCGGTCGGGGAAAACAGCCTCGGTGCAGATTGTTGTTGACGGTACTGACTCCAGCAGGGCCGCGGTGGTGGTGTCCTATGTAAACGCGATCACTTCTGATTTTTCAACAGAGTACTTTTTACAGCGCATCAGGTCAGTGGTGATCAGCAAGATGATAATCGGTGTCCGGTTCAGGCAGAACATCGGCCTTGAGGAACGGGTAATGTTCAATCCGGACCTCTCCAGCAGGAATTTTTATCTTCCCGGCATCCTGGGACTTCTGATATCGCTCATCGCGGTAACCATGACGTCGATGTCGGTGGTGAAGGAGCGGGAGGTGGGTACGATGGACCAGATTGTTGTTTCCCCCATACGGTCCATGGAGTTTATTATGGGGAAATCAATCCCCTATACTATTGTGAGTTTTATCGACATCGTCATAATTTCGCTTTTGACAATTTTCTGGTTCAAGGTGCCGTTTAACGGCAGCTTCATCTTCCTTCTGCTGTCGTCGCTGGTCTTTATCATGACCAGCATTTCCGTGGGGCTTTTTATTTCGACAATATCACGGACCCAGCAGCAGGCCATTCTTTCCACGTTCCTGTATTTCCTTCCGTCAATTCTTCTTTCGGGATTTATTTTTCCCATATATTCAATGCCGGAATCAATGCAGATTGTGGCATATATCAATCCCATGACTTACTTTATTTCGATTGTCCGCGGTGTGTTTCTCCGGGGTGTTGGTTTTTTCTTTCTGTGGATGGAGCTGGGGATAATGACAGTTATGGGAGTTCTTCTTTTTCTATTCAGCTCCAGAAGATTCAAGGAGGGACTTGAGTGATGGCTGCGACGGTGGCGGTGGAAAAATTAACCAGAATGTTCGGCAGCTTTACTGCTGTTAACAGCATCGATTTTTCTGTGAGCAGGGGAGAGATATTCGGGTTCCTGGGGCCGAACGGAGCAGGAAAGAGTACCACCATAAAGATGCTCTGCGGTATTCTTGTTCCCACGGGAGGAAAAGGGCAGGTGAACGGATTTGATATCCTCAGTGAGCAGGAGAAGATTAAAAGCACTATCGGATACATGTCGCAGAAGTTTTCACTATATGATGATTTAACAGTTCGGGAGAACCTGAGATTTTTCGGCAGTATTTACGGTCTCGAAGGGAAAAAGCTCTCAGACCGTATTGCCCATGCCATGGACATGGCGGAAATTGGCAACAGGGGAGACGAGGTGGTGAAAAATCTTCCCATGGGCATTAAGCAGCGCCTGGCCCTGGGGAGTGCGATACTTCATGATCCTCCGGTACTATTTCTCGACGAGCCAACTTCCGGTGTCGATCCCATCATGCGGAGAAATTTCTGGGAACTGATCTATAATTTTTCTGAAGCGGGAAAGACAATTTTCATCACCACTCATTATATGGAAGAGGCGGAACACTGTGACCGTATCGCACTGATTATCGCCGGGAAAATTATTGCCCTTGATACACCTGCGCGGCTGAAAGGGGATCTGGCGTATGAAGTATACTCGTTCAGTGTGGAGAATTTTATTGAGATGTTTGATTATATTCAATCTCTGGATTTTGTCAGTGAAACTGCTATTTTCGGCAGTGATATTCACGTGCTCTGCGAAAAGGGATTTCCCCTGAAAAGAGAACTGGGCGCACTAATGAAAAAGAAAAATATAACGAACTACCACATAGAAAAAATATCACCAACCCTCGAAGACGTGTTTGTAACCCATGCAAGGAAACATGGCGTCTGAATAAGCCGCCAGTCTCCCGCCCTGACCGGGGGGATGATTTAATGTATGCTGCCGTGCGTTGATGGGTATCCCGGCGGACAGGTGTTCAGCTTCGCTCGGGAAGCAGAGTCAGCGGATTTTTAGACTTTCCGCCCCTGTTTATTTGAAAGTGCAGGGAATGACTGCTCAGGTCAATTCTTCCGATAGTGCGTCCCTGGGGTACTTGCTGGCCTTCCTGGACAGTGATATGCGCGAGGTTCGCATAAACAGATAAATAGCTGGACCTGTGTCTGACGATGACATACTTGCCATACCCGCGCATAATCCCGATTTTTTTGACGGTTCCAGGCGCTGAACACTGAACATTCGCTCCCGGCCTTCCGGTTATTATAATACCAATCGGCCGGACACCGTCGAGGCTGTCTCTCTGTATGGTGAGGATGCGTGACAGGGGCCATCGGAATCGTGGCATGCCGCGGGTATCCGCCGTTGCTGCTGTTGTATTGTTGTCTGATAATTCCTTTTTCGGGATTTTCAGTCGCTGTCCGGTATACAGCGTGTTGTCATGCCGTATTCCGTTTGCCCGGCGAATTTTCTGAACTGCGACATGAAACCTGCGTGAAATGCTGTAGAGCGTGTCACCTCTTTTCGTCCGGTAGGTGATGTGACCGGACTTTTGTCGTGCGGCACGTTCCGTCGAGGACCTGCCTGAACGCGACGAATAGTCCCTTCGATGGCGGCTTCGGGTTCCGGATATAACCGGATGGTGATGTTCGTATTCCCGGTAATTATCGGTGTCTTCGGCGGTGTTCTCCATGCCGTTCCACCGAATGCAGTTCCTTTCATTTTCCGGAGATATAAATCTGCGTGAAGGATGTACCGGCAGTGCATATTCCCTTCCTGCCGTGATATGAGTGCCGGGAATTTCCAGAGGGTGATCTGTTTCTCCGCCAGAAACTGCGAAGTCCGGCTTTAAAAGGGCATAGGAATTGATATAGAAAAATATACTACATGCCGGTAAAAGCAGTACTTTCAACATCCATGTTCTACCCACGGAACATCTCCTTACGTTCCAGGTTAATAGCGTATAAAAAAAACTGTGCGGTTGTTCCTGATCCACAATTTTTTTATTTTTATGCTTTAAAGAATTTTAATATCTGCCGATTAAAATAGTGAAAGGGAAAGAACCATCCCTGAAAAATCGGCGCAACAATCCTTATTCTCATTTTCGGATGTCATGGGGGTAAAGTTTAGTTATTTTAATCAGGGAAGATTTTTTCCTGTGGATGTCACGGTGAGCCTGCCATGGCGTACATTTTTAACAGACTGAAGGTTATCGGATATATACTGTACTTCCTGTCCCCTTCCCCTGAGTATCAACACCTCCAGACAGTTATGTTCGTCCAGATGCACATGGGTTGATGAAATGACATTTTTGAAGTATCCATGCTGGATTTCATTCAGACGGTCCGATACCTCATGTTCTGCGTGGCTGTAGATAAGGGTGAGAGTTCCTATCACTTCTGTATCGGGATTTGATATTTCTTCGTTAACAAGGGTATTTCGTATAAGATCACGAATTGCCTCTGATCGGTTCACATATCCCTTGTTTTCAATTACTGAATCAAACCGCGACAGCAGTTTATCATCAATTGATACTCCGAATCGCACAATATTTTGCATGGGTCCCCCGGTTGTTGTAAATGTCTGCAAGCGGTCTACGGTTGCGTAAAGCTACCACAGGTCTGTTACTGCTGTCAAGTATTCATTATTCGTGATGAAACCTGTTTTTTTAAGGTTCATGGACTATATATTATTGACATGCAACAGGGTGATAATAATATATGCGGAATTTCAAATTCGGATACAACAGGGATGGGGAACATGCAGGAGCCTGATAATAATGCGGGTACAAAAGTGAGTACTTCCAGGAAACCTCAGTTAAAGGGTAAGGAGCGGGTATCAACAAAGGTTTTTCGTTTATTGCTGGAATACAGGGATTCCCGGTTTTTTCAGTGGGTTCACAGAAACTATGTGCTTTCAATGGCGCTTGTGGCCCTCTGGGGTATGTTGATTATAGGGATGTTTCTCTGGTTTGTCATCGCGAATGTCGTCAGGAACGCCCCTGTTCAATAACAGATACCTCTGTATCGCACTATTAAAGAATGAAACGGCAATCTCCCCTTTGATTTCCGTGGTGATGCATTATGATCTGATCTCCAATCCTATAAGGCTTATGTCGTCGCCGGGCGGCGAGTCTCCTCTGAATTTTTTTACTTCATGAAGGATTTTATCAGTTGTATCCTCAAGGGTTTTGCATTGAGACCGGGAAAAGAGTGTAAGAAGATCCTCGTCAAAATCAATAATTTCCTTGTTGCTGTTTCCGGTCTCAGGAATACCGTCGGTATATAAAAATAATCTGTCACCTGCAGACAGGTTTATCACCTGTTCTTCAAAGAGCGGTTCATCAAGTATTCCTATGACGGTGTTGCTTTTCCCGATCAGGGAGATGCTGCTGTCATGGCGGAACAGTATCGGCAGCGGGTGCCCGCCGTTTGAAAAGGTAAATGTGGCGTTCCCTCCTTCAGCAACCTTTAAAAATCCGTATATTCCAGTTATAAAATAATTTGAAAGGTGGTCCTTCAATTCCCGGTTCAGAGTCTTTATGTAACGAACAGGATCTTCAGCATGTTTACGGAAGGCCCCTTCAGCTGCTGATTTTATGAGTGCGGTAAAGAGTGCTGCAGCTATTCCATGGCCTGAAATGTCACAGAGAAATATACCCATTTCTCCCGGTCCGCGGTGGAAGAATGAGAAGTAGTCGCCGCCGACTTTTTCGAGGGGATTGTAACGGTACGCGACGGTCATGAAGGGATCAACGGGTACATCAGTCTGAATGAGTCCCTTCTGGGCGGCCTGGGCGATCTTCATATCCTTTTCCATCTGATGGTTTCTGACCCGGAGTTTTTCCTCACTTATGAACAGGGCCTCCTGAGCTTCTTTTCTTTC
>JAKQCH010000575.1 GCA_029573825.1 Spirochaetota bacterium
AATCTGACCCGGACATGGTGAAGCGCGCCCCTCACACCACGGCGGTGAAGCGTGTTGACGCGGTGAGCGCGGCGAGAAAACCGGTGCTGAAATGGGTGCCGTGAAGCGCAGAATACCTGACTGGATAAAGTTTCAGATACCATCGGGGAAAACGTACCACATGGTGAAGGATGTGATTTCCGGCCTTCACCTCCACGCCATCTGCATGGAGGCGCGGTGCCCGAATATCGGGGAGTGCTTCCGCTGCGGCACTGCGACATTTCTCATTCTCGGCGACATCTGCACCCGGAACTGCCGGTATTGCTCGGTGAAAAAGGGGGTGCCCGGCGCCCCTGATCTCACGGAACCCCGCCGCATCGCGGAGGCGGTACGGCTTCTTGGTCTGAAGTATGTTGTTATCACGTCAGTTACCAGGGACGATCTGGAAGATGGCGGCGCCTCTGTGTTCGCGGAGACCATTCAGGAAATAAAAAAGGACAGCGGAGAGACCAGGGTGGAGGTCCTTGTCCCTGATTTCAAAAACTCCCTTTCACTGTCCCTTGAACGTGTCCTCGGGGCGCACCCCGATGTGGTGAACCACAATATTGAGGTGGTTCGCTCCCATTATACCACGCTCCGCCCCCTGGGGGACTACGGGGAGTCGCTGAAACTCATTGAAACGGTGTCGCTGAAGGGTGTTCCCGCGAAGTCCGGCCTCATGATAGGTTTCGGGGAATCCATGGAAGAGATACATTCGACTCTGGGAGACCTCCGGAGCGCCGGGTGTTCAATGGTCACCATTGGTCAGTACCTTCAGTCAGATCCGGGGGGACACCAGGTGAAGAAGTTCTTCACTCCGGAAGAATTCCATGAAATCCGGGTATATGCGGAAGACCTGGGATTTTTGTCGGTGCAGTCAGGTCCCATGGTGCGCAGCTCGTACCATGCCGGAATGATGACCGACCGCCTAAGGGCGCGATAGCCCTCCCGCGCTTATTGTAAACCCCTCATATCAGGTGTTTTTCCTTCAGCCGCTCCTGTATTGAATTGATCTGGGCCTGATTGTTGATTACCTTCACCAGCTTCCGTTGACTGTCCTTCTCAAGATCGACATCCAGCACATTTTTGTAGAACTGCACCGAGAGGTTGCTGCGCTGGCGCAGGAACTTGCAGAATACCAGCACCTTCGGCTGGAGCATGCGGTTGCCGTCGACACCACGGACCAGGGCGAGTTCCTGGGTATTCAGCTCGCATATCTCGTTCATGCTGAACAGGTTGTTCGTGGTGCAGAGAAGCGGGCCCATGAGATTGATAAATTCAGTAATCAGTTCATGTTCAAAATGCACATTCATGGAGTTGAGCAGTGTCTTTATCGCCTGGTCTGCCGCCATCGGTTTTTTCCTGAAGGGACGGCACGAGGTGAGGGCGTCGTACATGTCGCAGATGGAAATCATTTTCGGATATTTCGGCAGGTTTTCATAGGGCAGCTCATAATATCCGTGATTGTTGTATTTCTCATGATGAAACAAAACTGATTGAAGGGTTATGGGGGTGGTGCGGCTGATGTTTTTCAGCATTTCATATCCCAGCTGGGGATGGCGCTTGACCTTCTGCATTTCAGATATATCAAGCTGGCCCTCCTTATCAAGGAGCTGCTTGTCAATGCGCTGAGAACCGATATCGTGGAGAAACGCGCCGAGGGTGAAATACTTCATTTCCTCATCGCTGAAGCTTCCGACAGCATTTGCGAATACAGCTGTCAGTATCCCGACATTTACAGAATGATTATAAAGGTAATCATCGTATGATTTCAGGTTCTTCAGCAGGTCGACGGCCTCTGTCTCCGTGGAGGTGATGTCGGAAATGAGGTCCTCCACGAGGGTTTCCGCGGACTTGTACGATGTTCTGCTGATCTTGTCGGAGAATCCAATCTCGTCTAATATTTCTTTCGAGACATTATAGGCTATCTTC
>JAKQCH010000589.1 GCA_029573825.1 Spirochaetota bacterium
TTTCCCGGCGGTTATGATCATATATAAACTATGAAAACAGTAAATATATCGACATTGAAGGCAAAGCTGAGTGCTACGCTAAAGATGGTAAGAGCGGGGGATTCGCTGGTAATTCTCGACAGGGATGTTCCGGTTGCCGAGTTACGGCCATATGGGGAAAAACATGCTTTGACTATAAGAGAACCGATCAAAAAATTCATGTTGCCGGAATCAGGAGTTGCAACCGGTAATGATCCCATGGTGTACCTGATGCGGGACAGAAATAAAAGATGATATGTTATCTTGATTCTTCCGTCGTTCTCCGGAATATTTTCAATGCTGATAATGCGTATAAGGAGTTTGATTCCTTCAGCAAAATCGGTTCAAGTGAACTTCTGATTATTGAATGCAATCGGGTAATTGACAGATACAGGCTTGAGAGTGTTCTAAACGATTCACAGGTTGCTTCAGTAAAAGAATTTCTTAAAAAACTAATCGAAGGAATATATATTATTGAACTAAGTGAATCGATAAAGACCCGTGCTGCTGATACGTTCCCTACTATAATTGGCACTCTTGACGCACTTCATGTTTCCACAGCGATTGCCTGGCAGGAATATGAAAACAATGAAGAGATGATGATTGTTTCACATGATCGACAGATGAATATTTGCGCGAAAGCTCTCGGATATAAAATAATTGAATGAACTGAATTATGAACCGGACGACATCCCTCGCGGGAGGAATCAGTCCAGGCCCAGTACTCTTGCCCATGTGAAAGGCCGTGAGAGCGCGTGACGCAGGTTGTATTTTTTATCAAATCGTTTGTATTCATGGTTTCGCAGCATTATAAGGCATTCCTGTGAGTTCTCCCGGAACACGAGGAATGCCGATTCAACCCCGCTGGGTAGTTCCTTCGTTATTGAAGCTGCGTTGATGAACAGGGTCCCCCAGAGTTCCTCCTGCTCTTTCATCTTTCCGTTAAAAAAATTGGGTATGTGAGTGCCGCCGCTGATCCAGATGTCGACGCGGTGCTTTTTCAGCACCTCGGCGAAACGGCGCGAGTTCCGTATGGTGCTGTCGGGGCTGATAGCGCCGAAAAGACCACTCTGTTCCAGACAGCCGTGGGTCACGGTGATGACGATTTTATCTCCGGCGCCTTCGACATTTTTTTTCCACCAGCGGAATGTGCTGTCGGAAATATACTGCGACGGCTCTGTGTCCTCGTCACCCATGAAAAGAAAAAGTATGTTCCCCGCTGACGCGGCGTAATGGGTATCACTTCGAACCAGCTTCCGGAAGTTCGCAATATCGTTCATGTCGGTGTTTCCGGGGATTTCGTACCACCGGGGAATGCCCGATTTCTTTTTTTGATCAAGAAACCAGCGGTACACGCTTGCCGAATTTTTATGGAAGATAATATTACCCGCAACCAGGGCAATGTCCGCTTTTTTGAAGGTCTGTTTTGTGTCCGCAATCGCGCTTTCGTAATATGAACGCTGAGAAATCCTTTTCGGCTGGATGTCCGAGTGTGCCCATATCACGAGGGTGTTGCTGGAGCGTTCAGCGGGATTGAAGGTGAAGGTGTTCCGGGTTTGGCCGGTGCATGAGATGGCGATTGCGGCGGCGGTGATTATTGTCAGCGCGGTACATGCCGATTGTATTTTTTCCGGTGAAATTTTTGTTATCATTGTATACTCGGGCGTCTGTGTGAGTTTCATGTTTCCCGCTATAATGTCTGCAATAATCTGCCCCGTCAATTATTAAACTGTTATGGATTGATAAAATTATGGGGGGGCGATGAGTGAATTCATTTCATAACAACAGAACAAGGCGGTTTCAGCACATTGCAGTTGTGCTGGTGCAGGGGACGTTAGATGTTGTTACGTACCGTTAGAGCCTGCTGATGAATTTTTTATAATTCATAATAGTAATTCCATCATACATGGGGCCGCTTTCTTCTCCGCGATATACGAGGATGCCTGAAATTTTCAATGGCGGGATTTGCACCGTTTCTTTTTCTATTTCCATAAGTTTCATGAGCGATTCAACCATTTTTTTTCTCGGTGTGTGTGTATTTTTGATCTCGGTGTAGATCAGTTCCGCTGTATCAGTGTTTTGGATTATAAGATCAACCTCAATGCCAAGGTTGCTCCTGAAATAGAAAAGGGACATATTTTGTCCGGTATTCTTTGCACGTTTTAGTGTTTCAGCTATTATATAGTTTTCAAAAACCGGCCCTCCAAGAGGGCCTCTTTCGAGATTATCCTGTGATGTCGCCCCGGTCAGGAAGCAGATAATGCCTGTGTCATAAAAATAAATTTTTGGGCGTTTAACAATTCTTTTTCCGAGATTTTTGTGATATGGATTTAATAGAAATATAATGTAACTGGCCTCAAGTATTGAAATCCATGCCTTGATGGTTTTAACGCTTACGCCAATTTCGCTGGCCAGTTCACTCATGTTCAGTTCCTGTGCACACCGAGCGGCAAGGAGGAAGATGAGCCTGTGGAAATCCCGGAGATTTCCAACATTATACAGTGAACGGACGTCACGTTCAATATAATTGGTTATATAGGAACCATACCACTCTTTTGATCCGGCAAACCCGCGCATTACCAGTTCGGGATAGCTTCCGAGCAACATCTGCTTTTCACGGTTTTTTGCGGGTATTTCATTATACTCAAAAGGAAGAAGTGATAGCGATCCAACCCTGCCTGCGAGGGACTCGGTGATTTCTTTTATAATATTGAACTGACTTGATCCTGTAATGATAAACTTACCATAATTCATCCTGTCGTTATCAATTTCAATTTTAAGATAATTAAATAGTTCCGGGGCTTTCTGCGCTTCGTCAAAGATAATTCTTTCATGGTATTTTTTTATGAACCCCCTGGGGTCTTCCCGGAGATAGTCTACGGCAATAGGGTCATCGAGGGTCAGGTATGTGTATTCAGGGGTAAAAACTTCACGAAGAAGTGTTGATTTACCTGACTGCCGGGGGCCGGTCAGGGCAACTGCAGGAAACAGACCCAGATATCTTTTCAGGGTGGTTTCAATATTTCTTTTTTGAAAGTTGTTATTCATACCGCTGACTTGTTCGTGTCCGCATTGTTGTTGAATGTCTCATCTATTGATAAAAATAATATACATAATTGTAATGTCAAGAAAAATATGTATATTATTTTCCTTTCGAATGAGGAAACACATGCGTGTAGTGTTCAAATTAAGCTGGTATGTATTTATACAAGCTATAAAATTTAAAAGCGTTAAATACATATTGACATATAGTATTCATTATACATGTTTGTTTCTAGTATACGTGTTGGTTAATTGGTACACTTTCGTTGATTCGTGCATTTTTATGCCCCCAGTATTTATATGAAAAACCAGCTATATTGTCTGATTACAGGCGGGCAAAGCCCGTTTGCAGTAATACGAACAATAGGAGCACTAGATGGGAAAAGCAAGTGAGATCTTTACGAAAAAAGAATTACTAAACCGCAGGGACTTTGTGAAGGGTTTACTGGGCGGTTGTTTGGTCCTAATGGCCGGCTGCTCTCATGAGGACGTTCTTGGAAGTTTCGTTTCCAACCTGGTTGATGATAAAGAATCTGTTGTCCCTGGTGTTCAATATGGCACGGGTGAGGACGGTGATATTACTGTTACGGGAATGAGCGTCAGCATCGTTGATATTTACGAGAATGATGACTGCACCGGTGTAATAACGAAAAACGGTGAAAACAAGGGGCTTAATTGCGGATCGGGTACCTATACGAAAACGAGGGGGCTGCACTGTGGGAACTTCACGGTAAACACGGGGGCTTCGGTTACAGCAGTTCCCTTTGATGGCGATCTTGAAAAGACAGGCAATGTTGTTATCCGCTGTACCAGGGAATTGTTGCTGCATGGCAGTATTGATGTTACCGGAAAAGGTGGAGCCGGGGGTAATCCGGGTTCGGGGTGCAGCAATGGTACAAATGGCAACTATACGGGAGCCGGACATTTTGGCACCGGTTCCTGCAATGAATGT
>JAKQCH010000591.1 GCA_029573825.1 Spirochaetota bacterium
TGACTCATCAAGCACAGAGGGACTTTATTCCCTTCAGGTGAATTTTGGTTACACCGCTGACAGAGATGTGGCATACCAGGATGTCACTGCTAAAATGGGGTTGATAAGAAAAAAATTACCCCGCGACGCGGATGAACCCATAATCATTAAAGCTGACCCTTCGCAACTTCCCGTAATGGATATTATGGTGGTATCTGATCGCCATGATCTGGTAAAACTAAGGACCTGGGTGGAGAATGATTTACAGAAACGGTTCTCCACAGTGGAGGGTACGGCCGGCACAGAGATTTCCGGGGGGATGTTGCGGGAAATTCGAGTAATAGTGAATCCTCACCGCATGCAGGCTATTGGATTAACGGCGGAAAAACTAATACAATCAATTAAAGATGCAAATGTAGATTTGTCAGCAGGCCGCATTACCGGTACGCGAAAGGAGTATGTGGTACGGACTGCGGGAATGTTTGAAAACGTAAGTCAGATCAATGATATTATTGTGTCTTCAGATAAATCCGGGAGAAATATCTATCTCAGGGATATCGCCAGAATTGACGACTCACATGATACCCAAAGAATAATCACAAGACTGAACGGCACTGAAGGGGTGAAGCTTTCAATTTTTAAACAGGCTGGCGTCAACACAATCAAAGTGGAAGAAGGGATTAAAGAGAAAATCAAGGAAATTGCATCTGTTTTACCCCGGGGCGTAAAACTTGGCGTTATTTACAATCAGGCGCAATATATACGTGCTGCAAATGCAGGTGTACGAGATGCTGCAATAATAGCGGCGTTACTGGTAATGCTGGCTACATGGTTTTTTCTCAGCGGCTGGAGACGTATTCTGAACGTATTCCTTGCTATGCCTATATCCTTGCTACTTACGTTTTTTATGATGAGTTATTTTGGTTATTCGCTGAACATACTTTCAATGGGGGGGCTTGTCATTGCTATCACGGTTATACTCGATGACGCCGTGGTTGTACTTGAAAACATCACTCGTTTACAGGAAGAAAGAGCTTCAGATCCTGTGGAACGCGGGGCAAATGAAGTCGGGCCCGCGCTAACGTATGCTACGCTGACGTTTATGGCCCTTTTCCTTCCATTCCTCATGGTTGCAGGGCTTGTCTCGTTGCTCTTTCATGAGCTGATTATAATTGTTGCTATCGCGATTGGTTTTTCCCGATTGGTGGCGCTAACAGTAACACCGATGGTCGCTTCAAAACTTCTCACGGGAAAAGAAAAAAGGGAGAGTACATTAAATTTTCGTGAACGATTTATGAATATGCTCGTTGTGCATTATAATCACAGTATAACGAAAGCTCTGCATAAAAAAGGAGTGATTATTTTAATCACGATTGTTCTTTTTTTGTCCGGCATATTGGTTTTACCCTTTCTTGGTTCCGAGTTTTTGCCTCGTGCCGATGATGGCATGGTGATGGTCAAGGTGAAAACTCCAATTGGCACGTCAATGAGCGAGACATTCAGTGTTATTAAAAATATTGAAAAAGAAGTTAAAAAACTTCCTGATGTTGAGAGCGTTTCATCACTTGCGGGGGGTAAAGTGTGGGGCCTGGTCACCTATGAAATTGCAAACGAAGGAGAAGTAAATATTCAGCTTGTTCCGCCGGGAAGAAGAGAACTTACAACAGATGAATATGTTACCACATTCGGTGAAAGAATTCAAAAGGCGGCGCAGTATCCAGGTGCAAAAGTCAAAGTAATGCATACAAAGATGAAAGGAGTTCGTCAGATAGGAGAGTATGACATTGAGGTCGAAATTCGTGCGCCGAGAAGCGCATCAATAAAAGATATGGCGTTACATGCACATTCGGTGACGAAAAGTATAAGCGGGATAAAGGGACTGTCAAACCTTGATGTTTCACTTGATGTTACAAAACCTGAATTCAGTATTTCACTTAATCGCGATCGTCTCGCTGATCTCGGGATCAGCGTTTCACAGGTGGCAAATACCGCACGAATGCTGATTGACGGAACCGTGGCGACAAATTTTCGTGAGGAAGGGTATTATTATCCAATACGCGTAGTCCTGGGTGAAGAAAAATTCCGTGGTAAAATCGATATTGCCGATATACCACTGATGACGGTAGGTGGCGCGCCGCTTTATGTTTCAAGTGTCGGTAACGTCAGACGCTCTGTTGGGCCGGTCCAGATTGATCGTCTGGACCAGATGCGGGTAATTAAGGTTACAGGGTCTGTTCCTGGCGGGAATCTCGGAGAAGTAAATGGTGAAGTAGTGAGAAAACTTTCAACGTATTCACTGCCTGCCGG
>JAKQCH010000598.1 GCA_029573825.1 Spirochaetota bacterium
TTTTCTGCTGCATGCTCAACAGCTTATTATTCGGTGATACCGAAATATCCCGTTCCCCGGGATCAGGGAGATTGTGAATGCTTATTTTGTACGTTTCATAGAAACATGATACTTCATATTTCCAGAAGAGTTTTTTGTTTATTTTCACCCAGTCATGAATAGTCATCAGCAATTTTTTCTTCCCTGAAAGATCCATCGTTGTGGCGCTCATCTTTATTTCCCCGCTACTATCATAGTGATATATTTTGAAATGGTGTCCAGTGACGTAAAATATTCCCTTTTTCTGTAAGAGACAGCGTTATCACCCTTCTGTCATTTTCCGGTGAGTTCCTTATAATAAACCCATTTTTCACGAGAAAGTCAACAAAACGGGTGAAGGAACTTCTCTCCTATCCCGGCGGATATTTCTCTACATGTTCATGGTGCCGACCCAGTCAACGGCGACGCGGGCCAGTTCCGAGGCGGAGCCGAGGTTCAGCTTTTTCTTGATGTGGTCACGGTAGGTTTCAATAGTTTTGGGGCTCAGGTTCAGCTCCTTCGCGATATCCCGCGGTTTGTAGCCGCGGCCGATCATGCGGAAAATTTCCAGCTCCCTGTTGGTAAGAAGGTCTAGCGGTGACGCATCATCCTCGTGGCCGCCGGTCGCCATTTTCTCAAGGAGCCGCGACGACATGTCGTCGCTGAGAAAGATCTTCCCCGTCAGCACATGACGGATGGCCCCGACAATCTTTTCCGACGCCTCCTTCTTCATGACGTATCCCCGTGCGCCGGCCCGCAACGCACGCTCCGCGTAGATCGACTCATCGTGCATTGACAGCACCATGGTATACAGACCGGGATAGCGGGTTTTCAGTCCCTTCACGATGTCGATACCGCTGATCCCCTCAAGGCTGATATCGACAATCACGCAGTCAGGCTTCAGGCGCTCCACGTCCCGGAGGGTCTGGTCAGCGCTGTCTGTGCTCCCGCACACCTCAAGATCTTCCTCCTGGTTGATCACCTGGGTTATGCCTTTGCGCACAATGGGGTGGTCGTCCACGAGATATATTTTCGCTTTTTGCAGTTCATTTTTCATGATATAAAGTATACTGCACAATGCTGTATGCCGTCAATAAGACAATTCACCTATTTCTCAGTTTCCTTTCGCTGGCCTTCCTGGCCGGAGGGTACGGTGCATATCACTATCATGCCCCCTCCCCTGCGGGAGATAACTGAAAGCCAGCCGCCAAGAAACCTGGCCCGATATTCCATGATCTTCATTCCTATTCCTGAGGGCTCTTCATCGTCCTTCTGCATTCCCCGACCGTCATCCTGCACCACGAGGGCAAGGCGTTCGCTGTTCTGCCGCAGGATTATATCGACACGCTTCGCGTTTCCGTGAGCTACCGCGTTCCTGAGGGCTTCCTGGGCGATGTAGTACAGCTCTGTGGCGGCAACGGGATCGTCAATATTGAAGTCCTTTTCAATTGATGTACCGCAGGATATACCGTATACATTACGCGACATTTCCGCAAGTTCCCGCAGGGCGTCCTCAAGGCTGTTTTCGGAAAGGTCAACCGGCACCAGCCCCCGTGATATCCTCCGCGTGAGCTCGATTGCCTGGTTCACGATCTGCTGTATCTCCCCCGCCTGTGCCGATCCTTCCGGATGGGCGTCACGGAGCATCTTGCGGAGCGCTTCCGTCATGAAAGCTGCCCCGGTCAGGATCTGGCCCAGGTTGTCATGGAGGCTGTAGCCTAATTCGCGCCGTTCGCGAAGACCCGCTTCCGTGAGGCTTCTCTCCAGCTTCCGCTGCTCCGTGATGTCTTTGGTGATGGCGGAGGCCCCGATTATTTTCCCCTTCCGGTCGAAGATCGCCGAAAACGTGAGGGAGACATTCACGATGGTGCCGTCACGGCGGCGGCGTATTGTCTCGTAGTGGTCAATTTTCTGACCCCGCGAAACGCGGTCAAGTATTTCAACGACCTCGTCATGGTGTGATGCGGGGATGATGGGATACACGGGGTTTCCGATCATTTCCTCCGCGCGGTACCCGTACATCCGCTCTGCCCCGCGGTTCCAGCTCCAGACAATACCCTCAAGGGATTCCGCGATGATCGCGTCGTCAGAGGACTCCACCACAAGCGAAAGAAGCTCCCGCTCCTCCTCCAGCTTCCGGCGCGCAAGAAATACCGAAAGCTGCACCCCGAGTTCGTTCAGGAGGTCTGCTTCTTCAGGGAGAAAAGGTCCCGTGCTGTCTTCACTTCGTTCTTCCAGGTAATACAGCTCAATGGTCCCGGACCGTTTCCTTCCGGCCATCACGTTGCCGCTTAACTTCCACGGGGTTTCAATGAAATTATCCGTTGCATAGCGGACACCATTGAGAGTAACCGCAGCGCAGGTGATGTCAGGATGCCGCATGGCATCCCGGAGGCACTGCAGCACCTGCGGAATAAGTTCATCGAGGGGTCCGGTGTGCTCGCTCAGGTATCTGCTCACCAGACCCATGCACTTCAGCTCCCTGACACGGTCCCCGAGATCACGGGCATAGCGCGTTATCGTATCGCCGGCTATTTTACGCTCTGTTATATCGTTTAGAAACACCAGCTGCGACGGCGTCCCGTCCCACAGGACCGGCGCCAGATGGAGCTCAATCCATCGGATATCTCCTGTCGCGGAATTAATCCTGAAGCTGTTATCGCGTTCAGCATTTCCTTCTTCGCAGTACCGGCAGTGGTGTTCCATTACCCTGCCCCGGTCATCCTCGTGGAGATAACCGGCGGCAGCACTTCCCACCAGGACATCAGGGGGGTACCCGGCAATACCGCTGGCGCGCGGATTCACATAACGAATTACGCCATCGCTGATTACCATGATCCCTTCACGGGCGTTGTCAATCAGTGAACGGTACCGCTCTTCACTGTCCCGTATCTGCTTCATCAGTTTCTGTTTCTGCAGGGCCGTATCGATATTGGAGAACAGTTCCTTATCGTTGACAGGCTTCACCACATATCCGAAGGGGTTGGTTTCACGGGCCCGCAGCACCGTCATCTGGTCCGCATTGGCAGTGAGATAAATAACGGGAATGTCCATATACTGCTGGATGACCTGTGCCGCATCAATGCCGGACATCTCCCCTTCAAGGACAATGTCCATCAGTATGAGGTCCGGGGACAGCTCACGGGCCATGTCCACGGCGTCTTCGCCCCTGGCAGCGGTTCCCGCCACCAGATATCCGAAAGATGTGACCATCCCTTCAATGAAGAGGGAGGTAATCACTTCGTCTTCCACAATGAGAATCCGGGGAGCTTCCATCTGTCTTCTGCGTCCTTCAGCGGGAAGGACCGCACCCTCCCCTGTTTTCAGGATGATAGTGGATATGGACCTCCATCAGATCATTGATGTTCTTCAGCAGAACAGACTCCAGAATGTCCGCAAGTTCATCGCCCCGCTGAATGGAGATGGAGCCTTTCAGGGCGATATCCATGTTCACCACCATGAACTGACCGAAGGAGTGGATGCGGACATTATCCACACCCGTAATCCCGTCCATCGCGAGGGCATGTCCTTCGATGTTCCGGAGAAGTTCCGGGTCAGGGGCGGACGCCATAAGACCATAGGCGGACTCCTTAATTATTTCAATGCCGGTTTTCAGAATAAAGACCGCCACGATGCACCCCGCGAATGGGTCCACCCAGAAATATCCCCGGAGGCTGAAAAATATTCCCACGGCGGCGGCGGTCGAGGCGAAGACGTCATTCAGGTGGTCATGGGCAAGGGCCCTGACAGCGTTGTTGTTGGTCTTTTTTCCGATCTTTTTTGTAATGTACGTAAGGAGCAGCTTTATAACAATAGTGGCCAGGGCAATGATCAGGGTGATATGGGCCGCCTGCTCTGAGAGCTGGTGGCGGATAATGATATCATATACGCTGTCAATGGAATTCCAGAAGATTGCCACCGCCGTCGTGACGATAAATGCGCCCACCACGATCGCGGCAATGTTCTCCATCTGGCGGTGCCCGTAGGGGTGTTCTTCATCGGCGGGCTCGACGGACATGCGGAGAAATATTTTCGCCGCGATATAATACACCACATCAGAAGTGGAATTGATGCCGTCCGCCAGAAGCGCCGGACTGTGTCCCAGAATGCCGAAGGCCACCTTGAAAAAAGCCAGCACCACATTCGCTGCCAGGCCCAGGTTGACTGCGAAGAAATTTCTTTCGTCATTTATATGTTCATCAGAACTGGCAGCAGCATTGTTTCCCATGAAATACCGGATATCCCTGTTCAGATTGTATCGGGGAGCAGCGTTCACATCTCCTCCCCGGAAGAAAATTTCCAATCCGGCAATTGATATACATTTTATTCGCATTGTCAAGAGAAATGCAGGGTATGGGAAAATCAGGGGGGCACACCCTCTTAATCCCTGCCTTCGCACACAAAGCTGCAGAACGGTGCACCGTCAACAATCCTGTTGCCGACGCCATTGCGGTGAAACACAATCTGTTCGGGAAGATATACATTGAACACCGCGTTATCAACGGCACACATCACCCGCGTCAGTTCCGGCATACCGAGCAGCGAAAATGCTTCCATGAACATGCAGTTGTGTACCCTGAATTCGTAACACTCGCTGCTCTGCTTTAAAATTTCCATTTTATTCAGCCGTGTGGGACCTTCCCTGTTTGTGCGCTGCTGATACGTGATGAGATTATTCATTGTCCTTTCAGCTTCGACATACCTGAAATTCGCCATCTGCACCGCAAGCCCAAGGGGGAGTATCACCGCCGCCACCATGGAAAAAGCGGTCTCGCGGTCATGCCGCTCCCGGAAAATCGTGTACATCGCAGCCATCAGCACCACCACCTGCACGAAGTCCACGGGATATGATCCCGGAAGCTGCTTTTTGTACTTTTTCATAAACTTCGGCAGTTTCAGAAGCACCAGCAGCGGATGCGACACATACCCTTTTAATATTCCCAGCAAGATGAGGGGCTTCAGGGGCTTCGCGACACGGTCAGTATTTGTTTTCAGCATTGTTCCTCCCTGTGCAGGCCGTTATTGGGCCCGTATTGTTTACCTGGTATACATTCAATCAAAAAAAAATTTCCGTACTCCCTTCACCCGTCACGGAGCGCTTTTTCCGCGAGGGCATCCAGCGCCCCGAGCACGTCCCCGATAAGAGCGATTTCCCGGTCATCAAGCTGTGCGAAGAGCTGCATAATTTTTTTATCCAGCATCGCGTGAAAACGTTCATGGCCCCGGTATGCTGTTTCCCCTTCGGCGGTGAGGGAACAATACACTTCCTTATTGTTTGCTTCATCCCTGTACCGCACCACAAGCCCTTTGCCCTCAAGCTTGCGCAGTATTTTTGGCACGGCACCTTTTGTGATACCCAGATACTGCGCGACCTCGGTCACGTTAATTCCCGGCTTTCTTCCGATAGCCTGAATCATGTGAATCTCTGAAGGGTACAGTTTTTCCTGAATGCCGAAGGACCGCGGAATTTTCTCTATTTCATGGAACTTAGAGATAATCCGGTAAAAAGCGTCACTGATGGTTGTATAGGTTTCAGGTTTCATTGGATTATAGTATACCAGGTATACTATAAATTGCAAGAATATTTTTAAAAAACAGGGGAATTCCATAAAAAAAAAGCAGATGCCGGGAAACAGCGGTCACCCAGAAAGCGCCATCAGACGCAGAATGCCGGATACCGCGGTAATAACAAACAATACCAGGGCGGTCCATCCCGCAATGCGATGAATCAGCCGCAGTCCGGCATTCCCGCTCATCAGCATGGTACCAAGGGCAAGGGCCGCGAGAACAGTGATCACTGTCACCAGGCCCGCGACCGCATGGGGTGAGGCGAGATGCGGAAACCCCTTTATTGATTTAAATACCGCTATTGTCACCACTCCCGATACCGCCAGGGCCCCCCCGGTAATTGCGCGGGAACGGTGTTTTTTCACCCACAGGGAACCGGTTTTTCTTTTCACAAGTACTACCGCCACTATGATAAAACACAGTGCAAGGCCCATAATTGACATGTGCAGAATGACTGACAGTGGCATACTGGTACCATCCTTCCACAGAGATACGTTATTACGGATGACCCGCGGCTAACGCTGCTGATTTCTATTATACTCTATTGCACAAACGATGGTCAATAATAATTTTAACGCGCCGCAGCTCCTAATACTGTTCATTTATCCAGGAAGATGTTACCGGAAACAACGCTTCAGCGAGGAGCGCCGCCTTCCATGTCGACGCGGAAATATCCGGTCTCGAATGATTGAGCTCCTTCAATGTCCTGTATCCGAGGCATAATGCCGGAAACAAATCCCGTGGAACAGCAATCACTGTCTCCGCCTCCCCCTCACCGGGGCGGACTGCGGTAATCAATCCCTTTTCCCACAGGATATCTATCTGCTGCCGGTAGAGGTCTATCCGCACAGTACCGGTCATCTCCCTAAAGGGACCTGGCCGGAGCCTTTTTTCGAGGAGGGGAGATATCTTCCTGATGAACATCATCGCGTCAGGAATTTTTATCTGCCACCCGTAACAGTCCCCACGGACGGCGCCCATCGCAAGGGCGACATGGGCGGCGGGTGACGTATCGGGAAGAGTCAGCCGGATTGAAGGTTTTCCCCGCTCCATCGCCTTCTCCCTGCAGAATGCCAGCATTGCCCCCACCGCCTCAGCGGTTATTGCTTCGCTTACTTCACTGACAATCAGCCCGTCACCGAAACCCATCAACGGGACGCGGAAATAATATCTTTCTTCGCGGGAATTATTTTCCATTATCCAGTATTCAGAACCGTATTCAGTTTTTTTACTGTGTGTCAGCAGATACCGCCACTGTTCCTCTCCCCGGAAGGATGCAAGGCAGTGCCTGTTCCGGAACACCCTGTCCTCACCGATGAAAAAGGGGATATCATCCAGCCC
>JAKQCH010000027.1 GCA_029573825.1 Spirochaetota bacterium
AGCAATGATCAGCGATCTTGAGACCCGTACGGGAAAAAAATTCGGCGCCGGGGAAAATCCCCTGCTCCTCATGGCCCGTTCCGGGGCTACGCTCTCAATGCCGGGAGTCCTCGGTACAATCGGGCATATCGGCATGAACGAAGAAATCACGTCAATGTGGTCGAAGCAGCTGGATGATCCGCGGTGCGCGTACCAGGCATATATAAGTTTCATGCTGAGTTACGCGGCAACGGTTCTGGATGTGCATACGAACAACATTATTAACATGGTGGGATATTCCAAATATGACAACCTTTTCAGGCAGGACCTGGAAACGCTGAAGCGCGCCTCGGCGAATATCCTTGACGCGATACAGCTTGAGTGTTTTCTGGGCGTCCATGCGATTCCTGAAGATCCCTATGAGCAGATATACAATGCGGTGCTTGCGGTATTCCGTTCTTTTGAAAATAAGGTTGTCCGGAAACAGGCGCGGGCATTCAACATGCCGGAAGAGTTTCAGACGGCATGTCTTATCCAGGAGTGTCTTCCGATCCTGTCCTCAACGGACTGCTCCGGCGTGCTGTTTACGCGGAACCCCAGCACCGGTTCCCTCGGGAGAAAATACGAAGAGGAGATTGAATTTATTGAAGGATTTTTCGGCAATGTGATAGCCGACGGGATTGTCACGCCTGCGTCCACGGAGGAGTTTGTTGAAAAGTATCCGGAGCAGTATGAAGTGCTGAAGAAGTTCAAATATTACGATGAGCGGGAACAGCGGTACCCCACTGACATCGAGTTCGCTGTGAGGGGAGGGAAGACATATATTGTGCAGTCCCGTATTCTCAAGCAGTCCCCTGTAGCAGTGATACTGAACAGCTATAGCTTCTACAAGGAGAATATCTACAGCCCCTTTAAGCTGATTAAACGTACCGCCTTCAGCCTTAACCGCAAGATCATAAAAACCTATCTTGACCAGAAAGAAACGGATAATTTTCCCATCATCGCCAGGGGGAAACCGGTTTACGGCGGTGCAGTGCGCGGGCGGATCATTATGGACCAGGACCATATCAACAACTATGAAGACCCGCTCATATTTATCACAGAGAGCAATGTACCGCCAATCGTCATTATGAAGGAGGAAAAATTTGTCGGTTACATCTCCAAAGAGGGGGGCATGACTTCCCATGCGGCGCTTGTCGCCATCGGCGAGCGGAAGCCCTGTGTAACTGATGTCCGGTGGGCCTGGGGAGAAGAGGGGGATGATATTATTCTCGGAGAGACCCATCTCCATGAAGGAGATTTTATCACCCTTGACGCGAACTCCGGCAACATTTACCAGGAGCCCATACCCATTGTTGCGATGTCCGCAATTGACAAGGATTACCGGAAAGTCAGGGATGAAATTATCAGTGTCATGGATGAGCTGATCTCCTCCTCTGATGAACCGGAGATTCTCGATTAGGTACTACATTCAAATTTAAACGATTATCATCATGAGATAATGCAGAAGGTGTACTACTGCCGCCTTCGGCGGCGGAGAACACCTTCGTTCCCCCGAAGTATTTTCAGTTTAAAAATTTGATACTCATCCCTGAAGGTGGTAATATGTGAATTATGCAACAGGGCATAAGAAAAATATGATTTGACAAATTGGTAAAAAGTGATCATAATACTGCAGTTATGAATTGAATTTGACGGCAATCTGTCCATGCCGCGGGGTGATGAAATCATTTAATGAAAAGTGAAATAACAGATAACGGCAAGCACCTCTATACGCTCTATCCCGGAGAGTATTTCGCAACCAGTGAAGACTGTATCGTTTCTACGGTTACCGGTGCCTGTGTCGTGGTGTGCCTTTTCGATGGAATAAAAAAAATAATCGGTATGGGACACTTCATTGTTCCGGGAATTGTAGGGACCGAAGGCCTCGGGTATGATGAAATTACCAGCAAGGGAATCGGCGACATGGAGTTTCTCATGGGAGAGGTGGTGAAGCTCGGCGGAGACCGGCGCAACCTCACCGCGGAAATTTATGGAGCGGGCAGTTTTTTACTTGGCGATGACAGCGCTCAGGATATCTCCGAGAGTAATATACGATTTCTTCATGAATATTTTAAAATGGAGAACATAAAGATACTGAACGAGGACCTCGGTGGTGATTCGCGGAGGAAAATTGATCTCTGTACCTGCGATGGCAGTTCACAGTGCGCGTATATCGAAAAGAAAATCGAATATTCCGAGTTTTCAATGCTTGAAAAGGAATATATTGCGAAAGCTTTCTCCAACAAAAACAAGTTTGGGGATGTTTTTTTCTTTGATACCGCGACCTATGAAACACTGATCAGCCTGATTCCTGATATAATTTACCGTATTAACAAAGACGGGAACTTCAATTATGTCAGTGATTCTGTCATCCGTCTCGGTTACGCTCCCGGGGAGCTTGTGGGGAGGCATTTCAGTGTCATTATTCATCCGGACGATGTACAGAATGTCCAGCGGTCGGTTGTGCTGCCGAAGTTGAAGGGGAAAAAAAATGAGGAAGATGCCCCGCCGCTCCTTTTTGATGAACGCAGAACAGGAAAGCGCATAACAAAAAATCTTCGGGTTCGTCTGCTCCCGAAAGAGGAATTCCGGAACGAGGCAAAATGCCCCTTCGGGGAGGTTATCAGCACCGGCCATTATAGCGTGACTGAAGAAGGACACGATTTCTCCGGGTCCATCGGTCTGATACGGGATATTACTGATGTGGTGAGCGTACAGCGGGCGCTTTTGCAAACAGAGAAATATTACCGCTATCTCATGGATAATTCGTCCGATATATTCAGCATTCTCGCATTAGACGGTACGATTCTGTACAAAAGCAACTCGGTCTTCAGGGTCACCGGATATAATTCTTTTGACCTCGCCGGAGAAAATGAGTTCGACTTAACCCATGAGGAGGATCACGGGCTTCTCCGGAATATGGTATTTGATCCGCGGGATACCATGCAGCCCCGTGATTATATCGAGCACCGTTTTCTTCATAAGGACAAGTACTGGATAATTCTGGAGTCATCGGTATTCAAGATTGTTGATGAAGATAAAAAGATGCTTCTTGTCGCCCTGTATTCGCGGGATGTAACAAAACGCAAAATGGCGGAAAACAGCCTGAAAGCGGCCCTTCATGAGAAGGAAGTGCTTCTGCAGGAAATTCATCACCGGGTAAAAAACAACCTTCAGGTTATCACAAGTCTCCTGAACCTCCACGCCAGCAGGTCCGGGAATAAGGAGGTTGCGGAAAACCTCCATGATTCGCAGAACCGGATACGGGCAATGGCACTGATTCATGAACGGCTGTATCAGTCCCAGAATCTTTCCATGGTTGATTTCAATGATTATATACGGGCCATTTCCGGAGAACTGTTTCATTCTTACTGCCTCCATCCCGAAAGGATACGTCTTGAAATTGAGGTCGAAAAAGTGATGCTTGATATAAACAAGGCAATCCCCTGCGGCCTCATTATCAATGAAGTGATAACAAATGCATTCAAATATGCGTTTCCCGATGAGAATATCCGTAACGGCATCCTTCAGATCAAAATGCACCGTGATAACGCGGGTATGGTGCAACTGCGGATTTCTGATAACGGAATCGGACTGCCCGATGAAGCCTGCTGTGAAAGCAATAAAACCCTGGGATTTATGCTTATAAATCTTCTCACGATGGACCAGCTCAAAGGTACTGTGGATATTTCAGGAAAAAACGGAACCACTGTTGTGATACAATTTCCAGCCGGGAACAGTGAAGCCCTGTAGGTTTTTTGCCAGAAAATTATTGTTTGTTTAATCCGCACAGAAAACCTGGATTCGGGGATTGTTCAAATTTAATTTCCCCGGCATACTTCCCATGTCGTAAAAGATACTGCTCAGTTCCTCTTTGCAATATACCGGACGGGTTTCTTTCTATCAATGCAGTGCCGGTTTCCGGATGCGGCCACTTGTAACAAGGGCGGGAGTATACTGTCATAAAGGAGTATGACGCAATGAAAAGTAAAACTATCACAGGGAGGCTCAGGGGAATATTGTCGGTATTAGTTATTCCTTTGAGTATGTGTAACATAATGAATACAAACAATGATGCAGCAACCGGGAAAATTGTTATATATAACGCATTAACAAAAACGACATCAGAATTGGGGCGTGTCGTGAAAAGTGATGAAGAATGGCGGAGGATATTAACCCCGGAACAATACCGCATAGCAAGAAAAAAGGGCACCGAACCCCCGTTCACGGGAAAGTATCACGATAACCATGAACATGGTATATATCGCTGCGTATGCTGCGGAACAGACCTCTTCAGTTCCGATGCAAAATTTGAATCAGGAACGGGGTGGCCAAGTTTTTCCGGGCCTGTTTCAGAGATGAATATCCGGACCATACCGGACGACAGCCTTTTTATGCGGCGTACCGAGGTACTCTGCGCAAGGTGTGATGCCCATCTGGGCCACGTGTTTGATGACGGCCCTCCCCCTTCGGGACTGCGCTATTGCCTGAATTCCGCATCTCTTGATTTTTCAAAGGCGCGGCAGAACTGACACGGGGAATGTCCCTTGACTTCCCCCGTGTAAATTTTATCTTCCATAGCGTTGTTTTTTTATTGCAATTAATAAACATGATATTACCATATTTGACCGCTTTCGTTGTTGGAAGACGGAATGTAAACTATGGAGATCGCGAATGTATACACACTACAAAATAATCAGCAATAAAATCCTGATTCATACAACCGGCCGCCTCTGTGAATCAACGGAGGAGTTATTAAAAAGCGATCTTTTCCGGGAACTGTTGAAACGGTGCATCCTGGAACTTGCGGAGAAAGAATCCCCCCTCCTCGGAATATTCAGTGTTCCCGGCGATAAAATCGGCGAACGGCAGATAGAAGTCCTTGTAAATACCCTGGAGAACCTGTTGAAAATAGAAGGAAAGGTCGTTCCGAATATACTTCCCGAGTCGGCACAGTTCTTCCGGGACATTCAGCTTTTCAGTGATTTTGTCGAGTACTTCTATAACTACTGGCGCGGGTACGAGCGGTATGTGGTGTGCAATTCCGCGGGGAGCGACCTTGACAAGCGCCCGTACCGGACCTTCAATCAGACTGTGGGAAATCTTACACATTTTGTGCGAAGCGCCTACCGGGACATTGAAGAGAATATTACCGGCTCCCATCCCCGGATTTACCGGCAGGTGACTGCGGGAGCGGAGTTTGGCACTATTTCGCTGCCGGTCAGAATCCCCTATGAAGGGGCGTCCTATGAAATACTGAAGCCCGTTTCCATAATTCGTCAGGTGCTTCTTAATCCGCCCCTGATCCTTGATCCTCCCATGAACAAGAGGACAGGGAGTTTCGTGAAAATTGATACAAACCCCCTTGATGTGGTCGATATAGAAACCGGCGAGTGGTTATGCTACCCCGCGAAAGTCGGGGAACTCCTGGTGAATGTGTATTTCCATGAGAAGTATTACGAGCTGGGATTCTCTCTCTGTAATCTTTTTGAGCTCGCTGATGATGAAGACCTGAAAAGAAAGCCCGACGCCGTGTACCTGTACGGCGTCCCCGGAGACGCCCTTGACGGACTGGCGCAGTATCCCACAGTTTTTCACGATGATGAAAAAAACGGGATATTTGTTGCCGCCTGCCCCGGACGCGACGAGTTCGGATACTTCGGGTATCTGAAAAAAATGATGCTCACCCTGCACAACGCGATAATGATAAAGTCGGGACGTCTCCCCTTTCACGGGTCCCTTGTGAAGATAACCATGCGGAACAACGCAGAGGCGACGGTACTCATGATCGGCGACACCGGGGCGGGGAAGTCCGAGACCCTTGAGGCGTACAGGGCCATCGGAGGGGAGGTAATAAGCAATATCACAATTATTGCGGACGATATGGGCTCCCTGCGCATAGACGATGATGGTTCCATTATAGGGTACGGCACGGAAACAGGGGCGTTCCTCCGCCTCGATGACCTGAAGCCGGGATATGCATTCGGCCAGATAGACCGATCCATCATCATGAATGCCAGCCAGGTGAATGCACGGGTTATCATACCTGTCTGCAGCTATGATAATATCATGAAGGGCTGCCCTGTGGATTACATCCTCTATGCCAACAACTATGATGAAATCGATGAAGACCATCCTGTGATTGAACGCTTCGATAACCATGTGAGCGCCTTCAACACATTCAGGGAGGGCACGGTGATGAGCAAAGGCACCACTACCTCCACGGGACTGGTCCACTCATACTTTGCCAATATCTTCGGGGCCCCCCAGTACCGGGAGCTCCATGACCCTCTGGCATTGAAATTTTTCGAGGCATTTTTTGAGCAGAACATATTTGTCGGTCAGATCCGGACCCGTCTCGGGATACGCGGCTGGGAGATGCAGGGACCGGAGGAAGCGGCGAAGGAACTGCTGCGAATCATATCCTCCGAAAAAAGGTGAGCCGTTACCCCGTCCTGCCTTAGTTCCCCGGAGATGGAAATAAGCCTTGCAATATATGCGGGCCCCCCGTATAGTATCATTAAGACTATGGCGGGGGTGCGGTATGCAGACCATAGAGAACATTCTTGTTCCCATCGATTTTTCCGATTACTCCAGAAAGGCGCTTCAGTATGCGAAGGAATTCGCACTGAAATTCAGTGCGAAGATGTATCTGATATATGTATTCAGGCCGATTTTTGAAGACATCGAGGTGGGTGTTATCAATGAATCAATACAGTTTAACAATGAAATTGAAGAATACGCACGGGAGAAACTGCAGAAACTGATTCAGGATATTATTGGCAGCGATGTGCCGGTTGAGCCGGTAATAAGAATGGGGCGCCCATTTATGGAAATAAACAGGGCTGCGGAAGAATATGACATCGATCTCATAATAATTGCGACTCACGGCCATACCGGTGTTCAGCACCTCCTTTTCGGGAGTACCGCGGAGAAGGTGGTCCGGAAAGCTCCATGCCCTGTGCTTTCCCTCCGTGAGCCGGTGAAGGGATTCAGGTTCGACTGCTGAGTTCAGGATTCTTTTATTCAGGAAATGTTAAGACGTGAAAACGCCTCAGGAGGGCTCCTTTTGTGAGGCAAGATATTGAAGCGCTTCGTCAAGATCCCCGAAAACTTTCACCTTTGAACGTACCAGGTCCAGCATACGGCGGTGTACTTCATTACCGGAAATAAGCACAATCTGTCCCCGGTCACTCCGGTTGTTCATCCGGCCGATTGCAACCATCAGGACCCCTATTGCCGTGCCGTCAACATGCGCGAGTTTGCTGATATCCACTGCGGCATGGGTAAAGGTGAGGTGGGTAAAAGAATTTTCGTACATGGCAAGGAATGCCGGAGCATTGTACATATCCATTCTGTCTGATTCGATAACAACAATAATGTTGTTATCGACAATTCGGTATGAAAAATATTTTTCCTGCTCTTGCATATCATTAATGTCGGGGTAATTTGTTAGTGTTATTTTCGGCTGATTCATCCATAATTATGAATACATTGCGTGCTGCAACCAATTTTTTACAGAAAAATGGAATTTTGATTTTTGGGGTTCAGGCATTCAGGAGCGATACGCTATTTTTCCAGGTATCCCCTGTGTATACTGTCTTCAATGAGCTCATCGGCAAGCTGCCATAGTTTTTCGGACCCTTTCTTCATGGCAGTGTTCCGCTCACGGATTTTTTCACTGACGACGCCGTGTTCACGCCATGCGCGGCCTCCCGTGCCGTGGTTGTGAATCAGGGGCTGGAGGCGGTCCAGGACAGCGGCAAAACGGGCATCAGGAGTCTCTCCCGCCTCAAATTCGTCCCAGATGTTCCGGAATTCAGCTCCCTGGTCTGCCGGCAATATCGCAAATATCCGGTCTGCGGCGGCTTTTTCCCGCTCCTCCTGGCTCTCACGTCCTTTGTCATCATAGCAGTAGGTGTCACCGGCATCGATTTCGACGATGTCGTGGAGCAGCACCATCTTCATCACCCGGGCCGGATCAATATCACCCTCTGCGTATTCGTGAAGGATCATCACCATCACTGCGAGGTGCCATGAGTGTTCAGCGTCATTTTCCTTTCTGGATTCATCCAAAAGATATGTCTGCCGGAATATCTGCTTCAGCCTGTCGATTTCCCTGATGAACTCTATTTGACGGTGTAATCGTTCATTCGCCATTGTGTCTCCTTTTACCGCAACAATTACAGTTGTTACCGTGTATCTTCGTTTGTCATTCATTAAACAGAAAAAATTATATCTGCCTGAAAGTCAAAGAATATATTCAGCCTGAGTCGCATCAACTGTCATGCGGCAGCGTGAATAGTGCTGTAGGGAATAGCCGGATATTCAAATATACTGAACTTCAAATAATAAAAATTTTGCTGGTAAAAGATACAGTTCTGAATTATTGTATACCTGCGTGTGAAATGACGGTGTAACTGAGGTGGGTTATGGGGAAACTATCAGATAAATTCTCAGGATTTTTTCTGACAAAATATGCCGGGGAAACATTCATGGTACAGCAGCGTGCCGCGGTGTTTATGTGGATGCAGATTGTGTTCATAGGGCTTATTATTTTCTCAATTTTGAGCACCAATATTTTTTCTCCCCAGGTGGCGACTGTGGTGTACAATGGGAGCATGGGTGTGATGATACTTGCGTTTTTTCTTGGCCTCGTGGTCCTGAAATCGGGCAGATATACCGTGGCAATATATTTCGGCATCCTGTTTCCCCTTGCCCTTGTGGCATATCAGTCATTTCTTGTCCCGACCAAGGTGGGGAAATACATATATTTTCTCTATCTTTTGCTTTTCATCGTGATGGCTGCGCTGTACGGCAACAGGGTGACGATAAGCGTTATTACATCCCTTGTCATCATGATAGGTATTTCCGTTATTGTGGTTTCCCGGAATATTATCGGTGAACATGTGAAGATCACAATTGCCCACTTTACTGTGGTGTCAATATTCATTGCGACATTATGTATGCTGATTTACCGTATTGTATGGGCGACCCTTCACGAGGCTGAATCCAGGAAGAGCGAGGTCATGGAGCAGCTGGATCATATCAACAGTATAATGGAGACATGTTCAAACGTCTCAGAGATGCTTAAGTCCACCGCGGAGGGAATGTCTGCGGGGGCGGACTCGTTTTCCGAGAATGCCCAGACCCAGGCGGCCAGTATTGAGGAGATCACCTCAACCCTGGAGGAAATATCCGCTACCTCGGAGGCTTCCGCGGACATGACGGTGCGGCAGAAAGAACGGGTCATGGCCCTAACCGATAACCTCACCGGAATGCGTGATCTGGTGGCGGGGGGGAGGGACAAGATGGTTCGGGCCATGGAACTGAAGGAGCAGTTGGATACCCGTATCAATGACGCCAGAGATGAAATTGTCACATGCCTCCGTTCAATGGACCATGCCCTGCAAAGCAGCAGAAAAGTGGAGGAGTCCACCACGCTGATTACCGATGTTTCGGACCAGATAAACCTTCTTTCACTCAATGCTTCAATTGAGGCCGCGCGGGCGGGTGAGCAGGGAAAGGGCTTCGCCGTGGTCGCCGACGAAGTGGGGAAACTTGCGGAAAAGACCCAGATCAACGCGAAGGAGATAACAGCCCTTGTGGCTGCCACGGACAGGGAGCTTACGGAAACCAG
Organism: Spirochaetota bacterium; assembly: GCA_029573825.1. Lineage (GTDB taxonomy): Bacteria > Spirochaetota > UBA4802 > UBA4802 > JAGODF01 > JAKQCH01. The sequence continues at coordinate 9,662 of JAKQCH010000027.1, forward strand.
CCGCGCCCTTGAAAATGTGGATGCCGCGACAAAGGACGTATTGGAGTACGCCGCATCCTTCGGTTCTTTCGTTATGGAAGTGAACAGAATCTCAGAAGACGACCTTCAGATGAATGACCGTGTCCAGCAGGACGTGCAGGGTGTCCTTGAGGGGTCCGAGGAAATAAATGTCGCCATGGAGGAACTGAAGAACGCCATTATGGAAATAACGAAGTCGATCAGCATCATCAACACTTC
>JAKQCH010000040.1 GCA_029573825.1 Spirochaetota bacterium
GAAGAGGGAAGGCGCCCCATGGGGACCATCTCCTATGTTCCGGGGATAATCGGACTCACCGCTGCGGGATTGCTGCTCCGGGACATTCTTTCCCCGAAAGGGACATTTCAGAAATAACATTGTGTCCGGCATTCTCGTTGACAAAATCAGAAATGATTGCTAATTGGAAGCCGTCGGAATGCTGAGAAGGTATTCCCTTTTTTACAGGAACCAGCCCGGATATTCAGGGCGCAAAGGTATTCATGAAACATTTTTTAATTGTATCGATGATTGCAGTCCTTACGGGATTTGCATCCTTTTCATTTTCACAGCAGCAGTTCCCCCTGATGGAGGAGGAAGGCGCAGTGTGGGAATCGCTTCTCAAACGCGGTGATATTAAAAATACCAACCTTTTTTACGCGGGCGCCGTGGCGTACCGGGACAGACTGAATGACCTTTCCATTGAAACATTCAACGCGTGCATGATTCAGAACCCCTCTCATGAAATTGTCCGCGGGGTATCGGAGTATTATATCGGGAAGAACCTTTTTCTCATGGGAAAATATCCTGAATCAATAGAACAATTTAAAAAGGCATACGGCCATGATTTTGGCGAATTTAAAATTCTGAAATACTCTGTTCTCGTTGATACCGCTGTCGCGTATCTGAGAATGAATAACACACAACAAGCACGGTCCATCCTGGGACATGTCGCCAGTACGGGGGATGCTCACAAATTTCAGGGAATTGCGAAGGGACTTCTTCAGCAGCTCCGGTAGCTGCGGATGCTGTTCAATAAAGAAATGTGTATGCTGCGTCCCGCAGACAGAGAACCCCCTGAATTCTTTCAGGGGGTTCTCTGTCTGCGGGTTTAAAATATTCTGCTTAGTAGTTTATTGTATGCTTAAGAAATTCTGTCATAAGGCTTTCGGAATCCTTTTTGCCTTTATAATATGTCTCGGCAATGTCCATCAGTACATTGTTCACGTAAACAAGATTCGGTATAAGGAAATTCCTTCTGAGGTCGTTTCGTATGGGGAATGCCGTGGTATTCTGGATATCCTTAAGGGCTTTGTTGTCGACCAGATTGATGTTCTTCCGGAATTTCTCATTGGGAATAGTATAGTTCACCATAATAGTATGGGTGAAGGTGACATCGCCGGTATCTTCTGAGCCTGGTGTCGGATCAAGGATATTCACATTTACTGCGGAATTATCATCATAATACCGCTCAAATATTTGTGTGGATAATTTGTTGACTGAATCGCCGCTGTAGTACAGCTTGAATGTCTTTGTTTTTACCCCGACAATTTTTGAAACGTTCAGGGGATCGCGCATGAACTTATGTCGTTCAATTTCCATGTAGCTTCCGTTGTTGTCTGAACCGTACCGCAGATTTGTCTGATATGGGAGAACAGAGATGTTCTTTTTCATATCATCCGAAAAGAGTTTGTATTCTTTTGCCGTTTTCTGGATATCGTTGTTCAGTGTGAGTATCTGCTTGTTCATGTCCTGCCCGTCCTGCTCCAGCTCCTGAGAGGTGAGCATATCTTTTCTTTCCGCGGGCCGGGCTTCCTGTGAATATGCGGATGAAAACGAAATCGTTAATATGGTCATTGTCACAAAAAGTATTGACAACCTGAAATTTTTTCTAATCATTAGTTCCTCCAAGTTTCTGAGTGCATTATATATGTACAGTGTGTAATAAAAAATTTCAATAATATTTTCGGTAGTCCGGACACATTTAATGAGAATTTTCCTTTATGATGCAAGATAAATTATTACCATCTGTCCGGAAAACGGGACTATAAGAATAATACAGGAGAATGTAATGCTTCCACGACCAATGCGGGCATGTGATTTCAGGTGCCTTCTGTGCGGAACCCCTGTCGGTTTAAAATTTGAGGCCCTCGTACCAGGTGAAAACAGCACTCTCTGCCCCATGTGCAATGAGCCCTTCAGTATTAAGCTTGACCCGGACGATATCGAACGGCTCATGGAGGCGGAGGAATCTGCCCGTGAGGAGCAGGGGCGTTAGCGTATATTGCTGAACCGCTTTTCCAGGCGTTCTTTTACTTCAACGGGATCAACCACGATGACCCTGGCGCCTCCGAGTACATCGATAAACCCGATTTCATTATCATAGCGGGGTACGATATGAGTGTGTACATGAGCAATGCTTGCTCCGCTCGCAGTCCCCAGGTTGTAGCCGATGTTGAAACCGCAGGGAGAGAATTCCTCCTTTAGAATCTCAAGGGTTTTTACCTGGAGGTGATGCAGTTCAAGGGCTTCATCGTCGCTGAAACCGCTGAAGTCCTCAATGTGGCGGGCGGGAAAAATCATGAGATGCCCCGGATTGAAGGGATACAGGTTGACGGAGATGATAAACTGACCGCTCCTGAAAATTTCGAGGTTCCGGACCTCGGGGTTCCTGTCACGGATTGCGCAGAGAATACAGGTGACCTTTGGTTTTTCCCCTTTAACGTACTTGATTTTTTCGGTATTAAAAAGATAGTCTCTCATAAGCTGCCGGTCAAAGGAATTATCTGTAATTGAGTATGCAGTAATGAAAAATCATGGATACAGGGTATTGTCAACGACAATAATCGGTCCGGGGGATATAACGGGTATCAGTTGTTTTTGAAGGAAAAAATCCAATCACAGGGAAAGGGAGCTGTCATCAATGAAAACAGGGTACAGGGCGGCGGATAACGTGTATAGAATTATTTGCGTGGCAGTGCTGACGATTGCACTTGCGGGGGCCGGGTGTCAGGAGAGTCCCCCGGAGCAGGGGAATAATGCAGATATAAGTTACAACGGACCCCGTGGATGTATCAGCGGTAACTGCACTGATGGCCGGGGTATTTTCGTGGAACAGGATGGAGAGCGGTACGAAGGGGAGTGGAAGAACAGGAAACGCCATGGCGTCGGTACGGCTTTCTGGCCTGACGGATCAACGTATGTGGGTCAGTGGAATTCGGACCAGGCAACCGGGAAGGGAATATACGTGAAGAGTTCCGGTGAAAAATATGAAGGTGACTGGGTAAAGGGAAAGCGTCATGGCAGGGGGAAAAGCACCTGGCCCGACGGTTCCATGTATGCCGGTGATTTCAATAATGACAGGGCGGAGGGCCTGGGAGAATTCCGGGATGCCGGCGGCGTGGTCTACAAAGGTGAATTTATGATGGGGAAGGCCCATGGTTCCGGGATCCTCACGACACCTGATGGGAAGTCATTCCGGCGGACCTGGGAGAATGGCAAGCCTGTGGGAGCGAAGGGGCCCGGAACCACAAATTCCGGAGAAAGGTGATTTTTTTCTGCCTCCGGCGTGAATTCTTCTGGACATGGCTGCGCTGATGAAGCAGATTCGGGATTGTCGAAGCGGCTCTTCACCGGGATTTCCCGGTGCCCTGCAGGTTGCAGTATCGCCCTGTTCCGGGAAAGAGATTTTCGCGGGAACCTGCCTGTGTACTATTAAAAACTGGAGATAATATTATGGAAGACCTGAAGAAAGCCTATAAAACGGTGATGGATGATCATTTCCCCGACACAATGACGATACAGTTCGGAGACCAGACCCTTATATATAAAAAAAGGACATGGAAAATTGATGAAGAGGGAACGGTGATTGAGAAGGGACTCCGTTACGGCGAGAATCCCGGCCAGGAAGCGGCCATGTATGAATTGACAAACGGGAACCTCGTTCTGGGAGGGTGCAGGTTTATCGGTCCGGGAAATTCTCTCGTCAGCGGCATTGATGAAGCGATGATGATTCAGCCCGGGAAACATCCGGGGAAAATAAACCTGACCGACATCGATAACGGCCTGAACATCATGAAATTTCTTGCGAAGAAACCCTCGGCGGTCATCGTAAAGCACAACAATCCCTGCGGCGTCTCCTATGGTTCCACAATCGCCGAGGCCTTTACGAAGGCCTTCCGTGCTGACCGCATTGCCGCTTTTGGAGGATGTGTCCTGCTGAACAAATCGGTGGACAAAGAGACTGCGGAGCTGATCGCGGACCAGTATTTCGAGGTCGTGGTGGCCCCGGAGTACGATGGCGCGGCGGTCGATATCCTCAGGGCGCGAAAGAACCTCCGGATTATCCGCATAGAAAAAATTGATGCCCTCGAAAAATATCTGGGCCACCGTTTCGTCGATTTCAAATCGCTCATCGACGGAGGCCTTGTGGTGCAGCAGTCGCCGGAGACACTTATCAAATCGGTTGCAGACCTCAAGCTCGGAGTCTCCGAATATAAAGGTACTACCTACACGATTGAACGCGCTCCCTCAGAAAAGGAGTATGAAGACCTTCTCTTCGGGTGGTTTGTGGAGCAGGGAGTCAGCTCCAATTCGGTGCTCTATGTGAAGGACGGCGTGACCGTGGGAATCGGTACCGGCGAGCAGGACAGGGTTGGTGTCGCTGAAATTGCCGTGGCAAAGGCCTACACGAAGTATGCAGATATTATCTGCTTTGACAAACACGGCATCTCCTACAAGGACCTTGAGCTGAAGGTGTCCCAGGGGGAACGGAAGGAAACGGAGCTGGATGATATCGATGCTGCGACAAACGACGCGAAAGGGGGCCTCATCGGATCGGCAATGGTATCCGACGCGTTCTTCCCCTTCAGGGACGGTGTCGATGTGGGGATAAAGCAGGGGATTACCTCGATAATCCAGCCCGGGGGGTCGATACGGGACTTCGAGTCAATTCAGGCCTGCAACGAGGCAAACCCGAAGGTGACCATGGTGTACACCGGACAGAGGGCCTTTAAACATTAAAGGGGGCCGCCCATGGCAGTGATAACGGAATATATTGACGTTGCAACCCGTGGAAACCGTGATATGGTTGATCTGACCCATGGTATCCAGCAGGCTGTGGTGAAACATAAAATTTCGGACGGTATCGTGGTGGTATTCGTGCCGGGATCGACGGCGGCGGTGACAACCATCGAATATGAACCGGGGCTGAAAATAGATATCGGACAGTTCCTGGAGAAAATTCTCCCCTATGCCGGTTCATATCACCATCATGAAACATGGCATGATGACAACGGCGCCGCGCACATCCAGGCTGCCCTTATCGGGCCGTCAGTGACGGTGCCGGTTGTGAACGGCACCCTTACCCTGGGGACATGGCAGCAGGTAGTGCTTATTGACTGCGATACCAGGGCGAGGAAACGGCAGATTGTACTGCAGATTCTCTACTGAATAATAAAAAAAAACGGCGTTTATCGCCGTTTTTTTTGTTCGTATTCTTTCATGTATTCATCAATGAGACTGCCGCTGGCCCCCTGCTCCTGATCACGGACAGGTTTGAGCTTGGTGGCAAAGAAATCCACGATTTTAAGGAATGGCGCTTTCACAATTCCCAGAATTGACTTGAAAAGTTCATCAAAGAAGGTGAGCAGCCGCAGGCGGAATGACCCTTTTCCTGCGGAGGGAGTGACCCGTATTTTTTCTGCCGCGGAGGAGACAGTCTCCGTGACCGCCTCCTTTGCCGCTGTGCTGACCGACATCGTTGTTGCCGCGACTTTTGACGCCGCCTGACGTCCGTATCGAATTGAAGCGGGGCTTCCTGTTTCCCTGGTATAGACTTTCTGAGGAGTAAAGGCAACCCGTTTCGCGATACGCTTGCGAATAAAAAATACCGACTGGGATTCTGTCGCGGACTTGTCAATCGCCAGAAGAATGAGATAGTAAAAATACATAAAGATATTGTAGAAAATCAGAAAGAAGGCTTCCCATATCTCAAAGAATGCCCAGAACACATCCATCCAGACTTTCCCGAAGTCGACAAGTTTATAAAAGAAATTGAAAAAGTTATCAATTGCATTGTTGGAGAACTGCTTCACCATTCTGTAATTCATATTTCACCTGCACCTGTACTGTTAGAAATCCTGCTGATACGTCTCCCGAAATGACCTGCAGCATCGCTGCATAGATGGTGTATGTATATGCCGGCGCTGTTCCTGTCGTCAATTAAAATTCAACGGAAACTGATAATTATTACCGATTTAGACCGGCAGCATCACCTGTGTCGGCGGATCTGCGCGTCAGTCCATATCAAATGGGATATCATCTGATGGGAGTTTCACACCGCCGGAATCAGCGTCTTCGGAAGGCTGAAAATCTGTCTGTACTGCGGGTTCCTCTTCAGCGGAAAAGTCGGGAATGTCATCCTGTGCTTCAAATGTATCGAGCTCGCTGCCGGTCAGTTCATCGTCACCGTTATGACCGCCCGTATTTTTCTGTACAGCGGTATCATCCATTTCCGATTTGATGTGGTCCCGAGATTTATACGTATTCGCCTTTGACGCGAGAATGCTGGGATTTTTTATTACCAGCTGGCCGAAATTAAATTCAATATTGGTATCATCCGTCAGAAGATCAACCACCGCGTTCCGCCTTGATTCCGGAATGTTGCAGGCATGGTACAGTTCATCAATTGAATAGTTGAGGCTCACGGGAGTTTTGCTCCGCAGAGAAATGTCGGCTTCCATCAGCTTGTTTTCGATGAATGAATAAATTCTTGTCATCGGTTTTGCATACAGCTTTGATTCGAGCATGATAAAGGTAAACCATATCCGCTGGCTGATGGCCATGAAAATTTTATTGATAATCGCGGGAGATTTCCCCAGGACCCACACCAGGTTCTCTTTCCGGATCGGGAGCAGCACCGTTTTCCCCCAGCTTATCGCGGACGCGTTCCTTGGCTTCTCCGACACGATGGCGAGTTCACCGAAAATGTCGCCGTCACGGAGTACCGAAAGCATGATTTCATTGTTGTTGTTGATTTTTACAATTTTTACTTTCCCTTCTTTTATTATATACAGCTCTTCTCCGGGCTCATTCTCGCAGAATATCATTTCCTTGTCGTGGAATACTTTGTATATCCCGTCCTTAACCGGTTCCCGGTTTCCCTTGAAGCCCGCTTTCATAATACTTTCTAAAAGCTGCCGGGCGATATTGATCTTCATTCCGCCGGGATACAGCTGTGTGTACCGTGACAAAATGTAATGGGCGTATGGGTAGGAGTTCCGTTTCTGATAATATTCTCCCATGTTGAAAAGTTCCAGTTCGTTGGGGACCATGTCCGATTCATGTTCCGTGAGGGAGAACAGCATTTCATCATAGAGCCGGAGCTCTTCTGCAAAATACCGGAGGAGCTTCACCGCAATTTCCGGATTTTTCTGAATCAGGTAGATGAAATGGTTCCGCTTCATGGTGACGATGACGGTTTCTCTTCTCGCAATGGCGGATTCCATCCGCGGTCTCCGGCACAGTGATGAAATAAAACCGAACACCTCGCCGCCGCGGATTATGGATTTATACCGTTTGACTTTTTTATTGGAACTCAGGAGCTCGACTATGCCCGACTCGAGGATGAAGACGTTCTCAACGTCTTCATCTCCTTCAACATAGATGTAGGCCCCTTCCTTAAATACGCTTTTTTTGGAATTCTGCACCGGTCACCTCATAGGTCCCAATATACCTGCATTGTATCTTTCAGTCTTTTTTTTACGTCGGCACTTTTCACCATGGCGGCAATTTCAAGGGCAAAGGGAATTGCGCATCCGGGGCCTCGCCCGGTGATAATGTTCCCGTCAACCGTAACGGGATCGCCGGTGATTTCCGCGCCCCTCAGTTCTTCTTCAAATCCCGGAAAACAGGTTGCCCGTTTCCCCGAAAGTATTCCCGCATGGCCCAGAACAAGGGGCGCGGCACAGATTGCGCCAATATATCCACCTCTGTTATTAATCATGTTGATGACTGAGAGGACCGATTTGCTGTTCCGGAGATTCTCACTCCCCGGCATCCCCCCCGGCAAAATAATGCCGCCATAGTCGTCCGCGTCAATGTCTTCAATCCAGCTGTCCGCAGTGACGGAAATACCATGGGAGCCGGTGACAGGATTTTCCCCGAGATGTGCCGATGTTACGGCTATTCCGGCTCTTCTGAGCACATCGACAATGGTGACGCCTTCGATCTCTTCAAAACCTTCAGCGAAAGGTACCAGCATTTTCATGACTTACTTCCTTTAGAATTTGCCATTACAGGTTATCGTATATACTACACAGGAATGCCCGGATATTAATAATATCGTATAAAGATGCAACGGAAAAACAAAAAAAAACGACGGGGACCGGTTTTTGGCTGTGGCAACAATTTTCGCTTGAATTATTTGAACAGGATTTGTACTTTTTTACATGAACTATGGCAGCCAGCCACCCCGTGGCGAATGATACCCACAGGGATTATAAGTAGTGAGGCGCGGGATGTTGGAATTGTACATGGAGAGATATAACGAGGTGGTTATCCGATGGCGGAGAAGAAGGGAAATAGTATAGCTCGGCAGGTGATTAAATTTTCGATCGCAGTTGCGATTTTACTGGTGCTGAAGCTGGTTTTTTTAAAGGGACTGTTTATCTCAGTTCTGATGGGGCTTGTCGGTTACATCGTGGCGGGATTTGTGCTGCCCTCCTTTGATAAATCCCCTGATGATTTTCATATTCCCGCGGATGCGGGCATTTCCGCGTCCGAAGCGAAGCGCGTCATCAGTGAGAGCACCAGCAAGGTAAAGGAAATCCGCGCCATGACAATGAAGGTGCGCAACAACCAGGTTGCGGAAGAAATCAGGGATATCTGCAAATCTGCGATGGATATCATCGAAAACTTTAAAAAAGACCCGAAAGACATCAAAAAGGCGAAGCAGTTCATTAACTATTATCTCGATTCGACGGTTAAGATTGTAACACGGTATGTTGAGCTATCGGAGACAAAAAATATCACCCCGGAAATTGATAAAAGCCTGAAGAAGGTTGAAGGGATTCTGCAGACAATCAGGGAGTCCTTCGAGCGGCAGCTTGAGAAACTGCTTCAGGACGATCTCCTTGATCTTGATGTTGAAGTTGAAGTCCTTGAGAGAACCATGCGATTAGAGGGATAGCCCGGTCCCCGGGGAGAAAAATTTTCTTAATCAAATTTTTGAATGAACAGGTATCATGTATTCTTGTTTATGAGTGAAGAATATATGTGTGTGAAATATACAGTATACATCAAACCATAAGGAGGAACCGATGGATATTGCAGCCCAACAGCCCCAGGAAGTGACCGCCTTTGAAAAACTCAACGATGAAGAGAAGAAAAAGGTGGAGGAAATCAGAAGTTCATTTAATGTGGACGATTCACAGGAAATAATCCAGTTCGGAGTCGGCGCGCAGAGCAAAATTTCCGGATTTGCAGACAATATCCTGGACCAGATCAGGGCGAAGGACGCGGGTTACGCGGGAGAAGTGCTTACCGAACTGATGCTGAAAGTAAAAGAAATCGATGTCGACAGCCTGTCCGATGGAAGTTTTGTTTCAAAAATTCCGATTATCGGCAGCATCGTGGACTCCGCGAAAAAATTCGCCGCCCGTTTCCAGAAACTCAGCACGGAAATTGAAAATATTATCGACGAGCTCACAAAAGCCCGGATGCAGCTTTTGAAGGACGTCACGCTGTTTGATAACCTCTATGAAAAGAACCTCGAATACCTGAAGGAACTGGACCTCTATATTATTGCCGGCCAGATGAAGATAAAGGATATCCAGGAAAAAGTGCTCCCTGAACTGAAGGCGAAGGCCGATGCCAGCGGTGATCCCGTGGACGCCCAGAAGTATCAGGACATGAACCAGATGCTTAACAGGTTCGAGAAGAAAATTCATGATCTGAAACTCAGCAGAATGGTGTCCATCCAGACATCTCCCCAAATACGGCTCATTCAGAACAACAATCAGGTTCTTGTTGAGAAAATTCAGAGTTCAATCCTGAATACAATTCCGCTGTGGAAAAACCAGATAATAATCGCGATCGGTATCTTCCGGCAGAAAAAAGCGCTGAAGCTTCAGAAGGAAGTCACTGACACCACCAATCAGCTCCTCTCAAAAAATGCGGAGATGCTGAAGGACAGTACTATCGAAGTCGCAAAAGAATCTGAACGCGGTATTGTCGATATTGAAACACTGAAGAAAGTGAATAATGATCTCATCAGCACAATCGAGGAGACATTGAAGATACAGCAGGAAGGAAAACTGAAACGCCAGCAGGCGGAAGTGGAACTTTCACAGCTTGAAAATGATCTGAAGAAGAAACTCACTGAGATCAAAGGATAGCCTGCGCAATTATCTGAAATGCAGCACTTCTTTCCTCCCTGCGTTCTGCAGGGAGGAGCAATTCTTTCCACAAGGGTCCGGCTCGCGGCGGACTCACCCTTTGAAAAGAGAGTTGATGTATCCCACCAGTTTCATCGGGTCAAGCTGTATGGGATCGACTGATTCGAAAAGGCTCGCGCTGAATACCACCTGCTGCGCTATCCGTGCGATGAAGAGGGAGTCGTAATCGGCCTTTCTACGTCCGGGAACATTTGTCCGGGCCTCTTTCACAATCCCCTGGTACATGGAGAGGTGTCTCCTTACAAATTCCCGGAGGGGCCTCATTATCCGTTCATCTTCAAATCCGTACAGGACAAGATTGATAAAGATCTTGATGGTTTTTCTGTCCATTACAAATTTCTCAATCCCGTAGAGGGCCGAAATTCCCGCCTTTTCATTTGAGAGGAGGTCCCCCTTGATGACCGCAAGATGGTCATGAATAATTTCTGTAAAGAGATTATTCATGAGGTCCAGATACAGCTCCTCTTTCGTGGGAAAATAGTAGAGCAGTCCTCCCTTGGAGAATCCCGCTTCATCTGCCACATCCTGCACTGTTATCCTGGAATACACGTCACGTTCCAGGCACCGCATCAGGGCGTCCGTGATCAACTTCTTCTTGTTTTCAATTTTTTCTGCTTTTGTCTGTTTCATGGTACTGCGTATCCTGTTATAGACAATTGAGGAAAAAACTGTCCCCCCTGCCTGCATCCTGTGTATAGTATCTATAACGGCTGTATCCGAGGTCAATTAAAAGAGATTTTATTAATAATATTTTTTTTTGCTTATCCGCGATGACGCAAAAATTGTTCCTGTTGAAATCCTGTTCAATATATGGTAAAAAACGCAATGTGCGGGATTTGAATATAATATTCATTCAAGTGAAAATGTAATAGTACCGATCAGTAACTATACAATACTACTGTAAACAGAAGATCCTATGAATACATTAGATTACACAAAACGGGCCGTTACCATACTGATATGCCTTATAACGATAGGGGTATTTAATTCCCATGCTATCAGGTCACAGTTCCTGGATATTGATGAAGGCAGCGGCGATTCCGGAACATCCGTTGTTGAGAAGCAGGAGACGGCACGGTCGCTGCCTCCCTATATCGCAACAAATATTCAGGCCCGCAGATTGGATAATATCCGGGGAGCGGTTAAAATTACCTGGGAGAAAAATCCTGAATCCGATGAAAGTTTCATTGTGGGAAGGGCCACGGAAGTCCCCCATAATACGGAAAAAGCCCTGAATGCGATATCAATTAAACTCGTGGCTCCGGGGGAAGAGCTGTCCGCCATTGACTCCAACCTGCCTCCGGGACAGTATTACTATGTGGTATTATCCCGAACGAAGGTCATGGATAAAGATGTTGAGCTCCATCCCAATGTAAACTATACCACTGTTCCCGTGGTGATTGAGCGTGAATCCCGCCGGATAGATGAACGGAACATGCCCGATAAGGTGACCCTTATACACGCCATGATTGTCAACAGGACAAGGGTGCTCCTGACATGGAGGGGGATACAATCTCCTGACGCGACATACACCATATACCGTGACACATCGCCCTTAAACACCCCTGAAAGGATACGAAGCGCCAGGAAGATCGGCGTTGTCGACGCCACAAAGGAGAGCTATGTTGACAGGTCTATTGATAAAACCGGAACATTTTTTTATGCGGTAACGACAAAAGACAGGTCGGGGAATGAGGACCTGCAGCTTACTCCGGACCAGAGCTACACCGCGACGGGGCTTTTTGTTGCCCTGGAATCCCGCAATATCGTGTCGGGATTGAGAGTGGATAACCTCTCGGAGAATTCGGTCAGACTGAAGTGGCATGGTGCTGAAGCGGCGGTGGGGGGCAGTTTCCTTATTTACCGGGACATCCAGCCCATTACTGACCCGGAAAAGATCGCCTTGGCAACCCATATCGGCACTGTTCCGATGAGTACCACAGAGTATATTGACAGAAATCTCAATAAGGGGGCCTTCTATTATGCCGTGATCGGGAAACGTGCCAATGGCACTGTCGATACCGCTCTGATTGAGGATTCTAACTATACATCCCGGCCCGTTGTTGTCGGAAGCCGTTACAGGGTGACCGGAATCAATTCGGTGTACAGGGAAAACAAAGTGTATGTGATATGGCGATACAGCGGCTCAACGGGAAGCAGGGCCTTCCGGGTACTGCGGCTTGAAAGAAAGATAACGGATCTCCGCGGGGTATCAAATTCTCAGATTGTGGGAAGGGTGAATATCCTGCACCGGAAGTTTGTTGACAATAATCCTCCCGGAGGTAAATACTATTATGCTCTGGTTCCTGATAAACGGGAACAATGGAACCGGTACGGGCTTCGGGCCGGAATGAATATTACCGACCGTGCGGTATCCGCCCGTGACGATACGGTACGTGAACAGAAAGAAGATTCCCGGCAGCCGCAGCGCGAGTACCGCCGTTCGGGAATTGATAATATTTTACGAATGACCTTTTTCCGGGGACGGTTCGGGCTTGCTATAAAAAGACTGCATATTGCTCTTCCGCAGACCGATAATCAGTATGATGCTGCGAAGGCGAGGCTATTTATAGGGAGGTCTCTCATTGAGCTGGGGAAATACCGGGAGTCTCTGCATTATACTCTCAGCCGGGATGTAAAACGGCATTTTCCCATGGATTCCCGGTTCTGGAGCAGTTATGCGATTTCCAGAGTCCGTTAGGCAGGGTAATGCCGGAAGCATGATACGTAAAAAATATTGAATAAATCCTTTCGATAAAAGGAGACTGTCTCATGAATTGGAAAGTTCTAAGCGGAATAATGCTGATAACCCTTGGCGTCGGATTGTTCCTGTATTATGATTACAATGTCCGTCCTGAACGGGAGGCAAGGGAAATGCTCGCCGAGGCGAAGATGATTTATGAGCGGGGCGATGAGGCCGGTGACAGGAATACGATCAACCAGTCTATCACCCTTTTTACAAAACTCATTGCCCGTTATCCTGAGACGAAGCCGGTCCAGGAAGCCTATTATTATATAGGGAAAAGCTATGAGAACCTTAATCTCTACCGCCTTGCCTATCTGAAATATTCATCAATCCTGAGGAACAATCACCCCGATGTCTCTGACGGCCTGAAGAAAGACATTATGGTGCGTCTCGCAAGGATCAATGTGATGAAGCAGTATTCAGAGGAAGGGGTCCATCAGCTCTATTCCCTGCTTAATAATTCCAGCAACAGGGAGTTCAGGGCGCGTGTATACTCTGAACTGGGACATACCTATTTGAAAACCCGTGAGTTTAACAGGGCAAAGAGAATGTTCGATATCGCCCTTCATGAAAACGGCGGCAACGAGGAGGCGCTCCTCGGTAAAGCCCGCGCTTTTATGCATATGGGTCAGGACAACCAGGCGTATGATCTCTATGAGTATTTCCTCCGCTATTACGGTGCAATAAGTCAGTATTCGAAAGACGTACGGAACTCCTACCGTGACCAGGCGTACCGCAGCGGTCTCAGGGCATACCGCGGAGGCAATCACTGGAACGCGATTTCTTATTTCAACAGGGTGCTGCGTAATTTTCCCTATGACAGCAAAGCGGAAAACGCACTCTACTGGACAGGTGAATCATATTTCGCGATGAACAGGTTTGATAAGGCGCTGGGGTATTTTGACCGGGTTCTTTCCAACGGACATTATCAGAAAGACCAGGATGCCCAGATTAAAAAAGGGTATGCGTATTTTTCAATTCGGAAGTTTGATCTTGCGGCACGGGAATTCCAGCGGTATTTGAGTAACTATCCAAGGGGAAGATATTCACACGTCGCCCGCCAGTGGAAAAACATGAGCACAAAAGAGCTCCTGTACCGCATTGAAGCGCAGCGCCTTCCTTCTGTGCAGAACAGGGAGGAACGCAGTCCCGACAGTGAAGACAGCGCCCCGCAGCAACAGCAGCAGAATGAAAATGAATTCGGCGACCTGGGTGATGAGGAAATCTCCGGGACAGATGAATTCCGCACAACCGACGGAGGGGAACGGATAAATCTGGAGAATGTTGCCGAACTGTAGAATTGTGAAGCAGAACAAGTATTGAAATATAAGGAGAGACCGGTGAAAGCCGGTCTCTTTTTTTAATTGTCCATTGCTATTGGTGTAGTTCCCTGCTGATATTAGCGCTGATTACCTTGATACAACGCATTACCAGAATATATATCCGGAATGTCAGAGACTATTTTGTGCTCTTCGACCCCGGTTCCGCAGCTCGTGCCGCGAATATTTCCTCGAAAACATAGTAAAATGAAATAATCGAAACTTGATTGTATTGCATGTTGCAATGCATGAACTATGAATTAAAAAAATAAAAAAAGGTTTTATCCCATAAAAAACATTCTTCGGGGTAAAAGAGTCACTGTTTCGAATAATTCTTCCCGGCACTGACATGTTGGCATAAAACTTGCTTTATAATATTAGTATATTCTGTAGAGCTGTATTAAATTGCAGCAATTACTCAGATCTGTAGGAGGAGACAAATGATGACAGTTGCATGTGCAACCGATGACGGCAGCAATTTTTCAGAGAAGCATTTTGGTGACGCGGAAAAGTATGTAATTTATGAAGTTAGCGGCGAAGGTGAAAAGTATCTGGAAACGATGGAGAACATTACCGTCAGCTGTATTGAACGTGACGAAATACATGGAGACCCGGTCAAGGCAAAACATGTTATGATGCTTTTGAAAGAAAAAGGCGTCCAGGTCCTCATCAACCGGAAGTTCGGGCCGAACATTCAACGGATCAAAATCCGTTTTTTACCGGTCATTACGCGAAAAACGAATATTGAAGAAGGACTCCTGCAGATAAAGGAGAATCTCGCATTGCTGGAGGATGAGTATCAAAGAGGTGCCAACCGTAAACACATTGTACTTACCTGATGGCTGGTTCCGTGAACTGATATCTCCCCGGCATAAATGAACAGAATGCCGGGAAATGCAGTGAATAATTAATAATTAAGGATAGGATTATGGAACACTATGATGTATTAATAATTGGCGGAGGGCCTGCGGCCATAACTATTGCGAAAATGACAGGGCACCTGATGAAGACAGGAATGATCAGGCCTGAAGATCATTCAATGATTTATTGTGCAATGCCGTATGCCATTGAAAAGATACTCCCTTTCGAGAAGACGCTGAAAAAAGATCAGATTGTTGAAGAAACCGGTACCGGGCTGATACGGGACAGCGTTTCGCATGTCGATTTCTCAGCAAAAGAGGTGACCTGTGAATCGGGCAGGAAAATTTCATATCAAAAACTCGTGATTGCGACGGGAGCAGTCCCGATCATCCCGCCGGTTCCGGGAGCAGATCTCAGAGGAGTAATGACGTTTAAGACAGAAGATGATCTCAGGAAGCTTATTTCGATTTCGGAAAAAGGGCTTTCAAAAGCTGTTGTTATCGGCGCAGGGGCAATCGGGATTGAGCTGGCACAGGCCTTCAATCACGTTGGAGTGGAAACCCACCTTGTGGATATGGCTGAAAGGGTTCTTCCATCCATGCTTGACCCTGATATGGGCAGTGAAGTTGAGGAGGAATTGATCAGGCTCGGGATAAACCTGCATCTTCGTTCAGGCCTTGTTAAAATTGAGGGGAATGAGTATGCCGCGTCAGTTATCCTCAACGACGGGAAGAAAATTATTCTCGATAGCCTGGACAACTGCAGCGCCGGAAGAGATGAACCGGAGGTGAAAGGCATTGTTGTTTTTGCTGTCGGAATGAGACCCGAAACAGAGCTTGTGGCAGGTTCCGGTATAATGACCGGTAAAGAAGGTATAATTGTAGATGAATATATGAGGACCAGTATTCCCGATGTATATGCCGTGGGCGACTGCGTCCAGTTCAGGAGCGGAATCACCGGGGAGACGGTACCCGGCCGCCTGGCAACCAATGCTGTTCCGATGGGGAGGGTCTGTGCGCGGAACATCCTTGGAGCGGCAGATGGATACCAGGGTTTTTTTAATGGGGCTGCAACAAAAATTGGTGAGTTCTTCGCGGGGAGTACGGGAATCGGAGAGCACACTGCGAAGGGTTCATTTGAATTAGTCACCGGTACTGCCGAGCTGACCACAATTTTTCCCAATATGCCCGATACAAAAAAGGTGAGAATGAAGCTTACAGCTGACCGGAAAACAATGAAAATACTGGGAGCGCAGATTGTCAGCGGCATGCCTGTAACTGACAAGCTGGATATTATTACCCTCGCAATCCAGAACGGATTGACGGTACCGCAAATCCGGAATCTGAGTTATTCATCGCAACCCTATCAGTCATATTATCCTGCAAACAATCTGATTGTTGCGGCGGCGGATGATATTATGAAAAAGCTGCATAAAGAACGGATTGCAGGGTGAGGATATGTGCAATGGGTTTGAGTAATTGTTATGGATAAAGAGATGAGTGATGCGCTGGCACTTCTTGGTGTTCCCGAAAGGGCATCGCTACGAGAGGTCAGGAGGCTTTTCAGGGAAAAAATATTCTTATGGCATCCTGACCGATGTGCCTCCGCTCCGGAAGAATGCAGGGAAAAGTCGCAGGAGATTATTGCCGCATATAACAGGGTAGTCGCGTATTGCGAGAAACAGCAAATCGATTTTTCGCGTAAAGGGACCGATGATGAAATGTGGGAGGACCCTGCTGAGTTCTGGAAACAAAGGTTCGGGTCCGATCCGTTAACGGGAGGGTAATTATCGGGTTTTCCCCGCTCCCAGTTCAGCGGCTTTCGCCTCATATTTTTCTGCTTCAACAGTGTTGCCGAGATAGCGGTGGATGTCGCCGAGGAGGATATAGGCGCTGCTGTTTTCCGGATTCAGGGAAAGCACTTTGCCGATGCTCTTCAGGGAAATGTCAATCATCATCTTTTTGTTGCCGGAAAGGGGCGCGGTAAAATACAGATGCGCCAGCTGCAGATAGGCTGACTCGCTGTCGGGACGGATGGAAACAATGCCTTCCAGGTACCTGACGGCGCTGCGGTACCGGCCCTTCCTGCGGGACAACCGGGAGAGTTTGAAGCGCAGTTCGATATCTGCGGGATTGTTCCGGAGCGCTTTCCGGTATTGCGCTTCCGCCTTATCAATGTCCCCGGCAGCTTCAAATTTTTCTGCTTCTGTGATGAATGGAATGCTTTTGTCCCTGCACAGGGAATAACTCTTCCGCAGATGGGTTTCAGCCTGTGTCATGTCTCCCCTGCGGATGTAGTGGGGCACCAGTTTCAGGTGTGCCGCTGCAAGAGAAGGGTTAAGTTCGGCGGCTTTTTTAAAATGGGGAAAGGCGGTATCGGATTGATAAAAGTACTCGTAGATATTTCCTGTTTCCAGATGAATTTCCGGCTGGGTGTCTGATATTTCCAGGGATTTTTTGTAATACCCGAAGGCCTTCAGTACATCTTTCTTCATCATGTAGATGCCGGCGATTTTATTTGCCGCGTCGTGGAGCCCCGGATTGATTTCCATCGCCCGGGAGAAGTCTTCAAGGGCAAATTTATAGAGGCGTGCATTGTAGTGAATGGTTCCTCTCCTGTAGTAATACTGCCAGTCCGCGGCAGTCAGGGGACAGACGGTTAGTATCAGAACAGGAAGCAGTAGTACGCGGTAAAAAGATTTCATAAATGAAGTTTCCGGGAGAGTTCTTTTTTTTCAATCAAAAAAGGTGTCCGGTATTATGTCGCATGCTATTTTTTGAGAATATATGATTTTTATTATTGACTTTTCCGGGGCAAATATTTGTAATGCATGAGTTCTTACGTGGTCAGGTAGCTCAGTCGGTAGAGCAGGGGACTGAAAATCCCCGTGTCGGCGGTTCGATTCCGTCCCTGACCACATATCTTTTCTTTCTCTCTTTCTCTCTTTCTCTCTTCCCCCTCACTGCCATGAACATTCTGAACTTTTCCTGATCAGTATTTGTATCGACCGCCCGCTGCTGTTAAAAATATCTTCAGCCGTTTCTGCATTCATGCGTATGCGGCACTATACTGATGATGAAATAAAAATTTTCATTGCGTCAAAGTGATTACCGTGATGCAGTAGTAATTCCTTTGTTGCGGTGCTATCTTTTTAGTGGGGAGCGGTTGGATATTGTGCGTGGTTTTATGAGGCATTGTGCGGCAGCGGCATTATGGACAGGTGCTGTCACGGGGATGATATTTTTCTGCGGGCCACTTCGGGGAGAGGAGGTTATGCTCCGCGCACAGGTGCTGCGGGTGTATGACGGTGACACCATAAAGGTGCGTCTTCATGACGGCAAAAGCGTTGCGGTCCGGTTTCTGGGGGTTGATACACCTGAATCATACAAGAGGCGTTACGGGTACACGGAATATCTCGGCGACAGGGCATCCCTCTTCGCGAAGAGGGAGCTGAAGGGAAAGGAAGTGACCCTCAGGACATCCTCCTCCGGAGGAGAGCTTTCCAGAGACCGCCATGGCCGGGTCCTTGCCTATATTTTCCGCGGGGATGACGATATATGCGCCATGCTGCTGAAAACAGGTCTTGCCCGTGTGTACAGGAAAAGCCCCTGTTCCCGGCAGCGGGAGTTCCTTGAATATGAGTCCCTGGCGAAGCGCGGAGGACTGGGAATCTGGGACCGGGAGAACGAAAGGAGCTTTTACCGAAGGCAGTTCAGCTCGAATGCGAACAAGTATCTGCTCCTCTGGTTCTGGGAGCATGACCGTGATTATCTGCGTGAAATCCTCTGCGGCCGGTAGGGATGTTTTTCTCGCGGAGCGATATCGACCCCCTTGTGTAAAAAAATATTAATGATTGATTTATATTGATGTATTGTTAATAATTATTTGTTGCATGTAAATTTCAGTTGCTTTTTTTCGTGGTCATGGATTGTATAATGACATCGTTGACAGATCACAGCGGATTTTGAAAATTATATATTTATACCTTCACCGTCGGGGATGCCGGCGTTAAAAAACATAATTACCCGTAACAAACTAATATTTACTTCTATAAGGAGGCTCTACATGGCTATTGTAGAATGGAAAAAGGATGAAACTGTTGCCATACTAACGATGAACAACGGAGAAAACAGGCATAATCCTGAATGGTCCGAGGCGATGATGACGGCCTTTGACGAGATGATGGCTGACGAAGAGGTCAAGTCCCTCGTCATTACATCCAGCGACCCGAAGAACTGGAACCTCGGTGTTGATCTTGCCTGGATGGGTCCGATGATGGAAAAAAATGACATTGACGGTATCAGCAAGTGGCTTATCCGGAATAACGATGTGTTCAGGTTTGTCCTGATGGCGCCGTTTCCCACGATCGCGGCGATTACCGGACATGCCTTTGGTAACGGAGCCATGCTCGCGTGCGCCTGCGACTTCAGGTTTATGAGGAAGGACAGGGGTTTCATGTGTTTTCCCGAAGTGGATATCCACATTCAGTTTTCTCCCTCAATGATCGAGTGGGTCCGGAAGGCGATGCCGTATCACTTTTTTCTGGACATGAAATGGTCAGGCCGGAGAGTGGGTGCCGAGGAACTGGCGCAGCATAATATCATCCGCAAGGCCTGCGATGGTCCTGCAGAGACACTACAGGAAGCGGTTGCCTACGCGAAGACGTTTAACAAACCACGCCAGACTTTGAAAGAAATGAAAATCCGTACCTATAAGCACATCACGGATAAAATGGACAATGAAGACCTGAAATATCTGAAGCCGCCGGTATTCATGTTCACGCCGTAGCGTGCGCCCGTACTTTATTGTTGACGATGGGGGCCGCGGTGATAACACCGCGGCCTCTCTGCGTGTGGGGCTTCCGCAATCTTTCTTGACAAAATTCAGGGAGCGCCGGATATTCTGTGGATACAGTGCGATGCAGCAGCGCCCCGTGAAATATCTTTCATCAGTACACAGGAGTTCAGAATGCTTGATCCAAAACTAATACGAGAAGAACCGGAACGCATACGGCAGGTGTTGAAAGACCGCAATATGGAAGGGGTTGTTGACCTTGATCTCCTGGGGAGTATCGACAATGAGCGGAGGGCCATTATCTCCCGAACCGATGAACTCCGCGAGACAAGAAACCGGGTCTCAAAGGAAATCGGAAAGCTGAAATCGAAGGGTGAGGACGCCTCTGAAATAATGAAGGACGTGCAGCGGGTCAATGATTCTATCAGGGAACTGGAGGGGCAGCTTGAAGCCGTAAACTCCCGGTTTGACGACATGGCGCTTTCGCTTCCCAACATCCTTGACGGCGCTGTGCCGGTGGGAAAGGACGAGAAGGACAACATTGTGGTACGGACGTGGGGCGAGAAGCCTGTATTCAGTTTCCCGCCGAAGCCCCATTACGAGATCGGCGCCGAACTGGGAATTCTTGATTTTGAGCGGGGCGTGAAACTCGCGGGAACGAGGTTCTATGTGTACCGGGGGCTCGCGGCGCGGATGGAGCGCTCGATAATAAATTTCATGGTGGACCTTCACACCACTGAACACGGGTACACCGAAACCTTCGGTCCCTTTATTGTCAATGACGAGAGCATGACCGGTACAGGGCAGTATCCGAAATTCCAGGATGAGTATTACCGGATTGACCGTGACGGGCTCTCCCTGATCCCCACGGCAGAGGTGACCCTGACAAACCTTTACCGGGACGAGATTCTTGAGAAGGAGGACCTCCCGATATATATTACCATGCAGTCCTCCTGCTTCCGCCGAGAGGCGGGTTCCGCCGGACGCGACACCCGCGGCCTTATCCGGGTGCACCAGTTCCAGAAGGTGGAGCTGGTGAAATTCGTCGAGCCGGAAACTTCCTTTGATGAGCTTGAAAAACTTACCGCCAATGCCGAGGAGGTCCTGAAGCGCCTGAACATGCATTACAGGGTCCTTCTTCTCTGCAGCGGGGACACATCGGCATCCTCGGCGAAAACATACGACATCGAGGTGTGGATGCCGGGCCTTGACCGGTATGTGGAAATATCCTCCTGTTCCAATTTTCTCGACTATCAGGCGCGGCGCGCGAAAATCCGGTACCGCGCGGAAAAGGGCCAGCGCCCCTCGTTTCTCCATACCCTGAACGGTTCCGGTCTCGCCGCGGGAAGGACCCTTGCCGCGGTTATGGAGAATTATCAGCAGGAAGACGGAACTATCGCCATTCCTGAGGCGCTGAAAAAATACATGCAATGATTACCCTTAGAAATGAACATGTCGACTGGCTGATGATCCGCCAGGCGCTGTCCCTTTCGCTGTATACGGGGAAGCCCTGCTCCATTACCGGGGGGTTCCCGTGGCTTATGGCGAACCCGGGTTTCCGGGGGCTCATGTCGGATTTCGAAAATATCTTCGCGGAAACCGGCTTCGCTTCTCTCACGGTGGAGGGGGATGATGTTCTCTGTGTCCCCGGGGAGGGGCGTTTCGGTAATTTCAGGTTTGCCACGCACCAGCAGTCATCGGCGATTGAGGTGCTGCTGCTTCTGCTTCCCCTTCTCTCGGCGCAGGAGTTCCGCTCGAAGCTGGAGATCCGGGGCGTGACCCATTCGGGTCTTTCACACCCCACAAGTTTTATCAAGGAAACACTTCTGGAAATACTGGAGAAAATGGGTTTTTTCGCGAGCTGCACCCTGCGGCGTTTCGGATTCACCGGCTCCCTGGGGGGAGAAATTGAGAGCAGAATATATCCCGCTGAAATGTCGAAAATTGATCTTTCGGGGCGGGTCGATATAACCGGCATCATCGGCGCGAGAGTGTACATATCGGGCCTGGACACGATCCATGCCGAGAGGGAGAAAACCCTGCTGAAAGAAAAGGCTGGTGTTCCTGAGGGTTCCGTGTCCATTATGCAGATAATAGACGCTGATGGTCCCGGCAATATTATCGAAGTGTATTACGGCACCTCCCTTGTTCCCATGGTTATTTCCTATATGGTCCCCGTCCATGACAGTGACGGGGCCATGGTATTCAATGACGATGCCGTTGAGGCGGCAATGAATGAACTGGGGCACCGGTGCAATAATTTCCGTATGAAAAAGCTGGTCCCCGAAACGGTGTTTCGTGAAATTCTGCCCTATGCGGTGCTGACCGGTTCCCCCGTTGAGATTCCGGGGGGATATCAGAAGGCCGCAGAAACCCTTTCACTGATTGAAGATTTTCTCCGTTGATCATCCTGTGAAATATCTCCGGACTGCGGGATATTTTTTGCAATTTTCAATGCATGCTATGATTATCCGGAGCAGTCAGCCGCCCCTTAATTTTTCTTGACAACAGCCCTGTGACCGGTGTACCTTAATATTGGTAAAAAAGAATTGCTGAATTTCATTGTTTTATGTGCAGAACAGGGTATAATTACAACAGGGAAAAAATTTTTAAAAATCCGGATTTTTTGTATTTTCCCGGAGGAAGAATCTGCATATTACAAGGGGACAATCAGTTTTAATTTGAGAGTATGTAATGAAGTGTGAACGGTGTAAAAAGAGAGATGCCACAATTCATCTCACGGAAATAATAAAGAACGTGAAATCAGAATTTCACCTATGCGAGGAGTGCGCCCGGATAATCGGCGTGAACTCGAAATTTTCCAACTTTTCACTGTCGGTACCTGACATGCTTTCTTTTCTTGATCTTGATGACGCAGGTGATATTGTCGATACCAATATGTGCATACATTGCGGAATGTCCTTTGTCGACTATAAAAGGGCTGGTAAACTGGGGTGCCCCCACTGTTATGGGTATCTGAAGCCGGGGATCGATTCCATCGTGAAAAGCTATCATGACAGCATCCGCCATGTGGGAAAAGTGCCTTTCAATTATGTGGAAGTTGAGGATGGCGATACCGTCCTCATTGAAAACACCAGCCGCGGAGAGCATGAGCACCGGTCCGTGGAGGAACTGCAGAAGATGCTCGATGATGCGGTTTCGGAAGAACGGTATGAAGATGCCGCGGTGCTGCGCGATAGAATAAAGGAGATTGAAGTCGCCAATGGAAGGAAGCAGTAGATATGTTCGAAGAACTGCAACAGAAAAAAGGATTCTGGTCACATAAAGGTCCTTCAGGCGATATTGTGCTCTCGACAAGGGTGCGCCTCGCGAGAAATATACCCTCATTGAATTTTCCTCACCGTCAGAGCCGTACGGAGTTTTCCCTCATCAGGTCCATTATTGAGCGGTTCGCCGCGGAGTCGATTTTCCGTGACAATGTCCGCATACTCGAAGTACATGCCCTTGCCGACGATGATCGGCGTTTCCTCCGGGAGCGCAACCTTATCACCAGCGAGCTGGAAACCGCGCAGTACGGTATCGCGGTCGTGGACAGCGAGGAAGAATTTGTTATTATGGTCAACGAGGAGGACCATTTCCGCATTCAGGTGATTGAGCCGGGATTTCAGCTGATGAAGGCGTACCAGCTGGCTGACAGGGTCGATAACGAGCTGAACAGGTTTGTCGCCTATGCCTATTCGAATGAGTTCGGATACCTGACCGCTTGCCCTTCGAATATCGGAACGGCCCTGAAGGCATCCGTGATGCTTCACCTTCCCCTCATCTCACTGGCCAACATCGTCCTTGACGCGGTGAAGCTGCTCCGGGAGAAAAAAATTGACATCAAGGGAGTCGTGGGGGAGGGAACCGACACCGTGGGGAATATTTTTATTATCGCCAACCAGACCTCTCTCGGCGTTTCAGAGGTTGACATAATTGAGCGTGTTGACGAGGCGGCAAGAATCCTTATTGACATGGAGGATGAGAGAAGGGACGCGATTCTGGGGAATTCCGGCCTCGCGGTGGAAAATTTAGTGTGGCGGTCGTACGGTGTTCTGAAATACAGCCGAAGCGTCAGCTATATAGAATCTATCAACCACCTGTCGCACATGCGGCTTGGTATTGTATTATCCTGCATAAAAAATATTGATTTATACAAAATTAATGATTTAATGGTTAATATGCAGTGGTCCCATCTTCAGCGCATCGCGGGAAAGGTCTTTATCAGCGTTGAAGAATGTGATGTGTTCAGGGCGGAATATTTAAAACAGGTATTGGAGCAATAAATCAGTATGGAAATGTTTGATTTTACCAAGAGGTCGAGGAAGGTCCTTGAAGTGTATGCACAGTCCGAAGGGAGACGTCTCGGTTCAGATTCCCTCGGTCCCGAACATGTGATGCTGGCCCTTCTGAAGGACGAAGATTCGGTTGCGGCCAGAATAATGAAAATATTGAAAATTAATTTTGACCTCCTCCGGCGGAATATAGAAGTGGCGGTGAGAAAATCCGGCTCCACCATAATTTTAGGCAACGTGCCGATCAATGCGCGGTTTACAAAGATCATTGATCTCGCGAAGGAGGAGGCGCGGAAACTGAAAAACGGCTATATCGGTACTGAACATCTCCTCCTGGCGTTGTTTATGGACGGGACCTGTGTGGGATTCGATGCCCTCATTGCCAATGGTATTGACTACAACACGGTAAGAAACGAGGTCCTGAAAATACTCGGCGTGAAATCGCAGTCCCTGTATACGGGAAAGGCTTCCGATAAAACCAAAACACCTTCCCTTGAAGAGTTCGCACAGGATCTCACGCAGCTTTCCAGGGATGGACGAATCGATCCGGTAATCGGGCGTCAAAATGAGATTGAGCGGGTAATCCGCATCCTCACACGGAAAACGAAAAACAACCCTATTCTCATCGGTGAAGCCGGTGTGGGGAAGACCGCCATTGTTGAAGGCCTTGCCCAGAAGATCTGTGAAAAACAGGTCCCGGAGTCCCTTCAGAACAAACGGGTCATGGTGCTTGATATTGCCTCTGTCGTGGCGGGAACAAAATACCGCGGTGAGTTTGAGGACCGCCTCAAGAGAATAATGAAGGAAATTAAGAGCTCCGACGATGTGATTCTTTTCATCGATGAGCTCCATACCATAATTGGGGCCGGTGCCGCGGAAGGAGCGATTGATGCCGCCAACATGCTGAAGCCCTCACTCGCGCGGGGAGAACTGCAGTGTATAGGCGCCACTACCCTGAACGAATACCGTCTGTACATTGAGAAGGACAGCGCCCTTGAGCGCAGGTTTCAGCATGTTCTTGTTGACGAGCCCTCCGTGGAGGAAACTATTGATATCCTTCAGGGAATACACAGCAGGTATGAGGCTTTCCACAAGGTTAAGTACACCGGGGAGTCCCTTGAACGGGCGGTGTTTCTTTCCGATAAATATATCCATGACAGGTTTCTTCCTGACAAGGCCATTGATATTATTGATGAAGCCGGGTCAAAAGCCAGGTATGACAACTGTGACAAACCGGAGGATATCGACAGCCTGGAAAAAGAAATTGGTCTTCTGAATGAGAGAAAAAATGATCTCGTGAAAATGCAGGAATATGAACAGGCCGCCGCAATCAGGGACCTCATCAATGAAAAGAAGACCCTTCTCACGGCCAAGATAAATGACTGGCAGCAGAAAATCAATGATTACGAGATCGTGGTGGGTGCCGACCAGATGGCGCTCATTGTCTCCCAGTGGACCGGAATTCCCGTTGAGAAGCTGGAGGAATCTGAATCAGAAAAACTTCTCCGGATGGAAGAGGATATCCATGAGCGCATTATCGGTCAGGATGAAGCGATCAGTTCCGTCAGCAGGGCCATCAGGAGGTCCAGGACTGGGCTGAAAAGCGCCAACAGGCCGATCGGCTCCTTCATCTTTCTCGGACCCACGGGTGTCGGGAAGACCGAGCTCGCGAAAGCCCTTGCGGAATTCATGTTCGATGACGATACTGCCCTGATCCGCCTTGATATGTCCGAGTATATGGAAAAGCATGCTGTATCCAGGATCATCGGGTCGCCTCCGGGATATATCGGA
The DNA here is from genome assembly GCA_029573825.1 of Spirochaetota bacterium. GTDB lineage: Bacteria > Spirochaetota > UBA4802 > UBA4802 > JAGODF01 > JAKQCH01. The sequence continues at coordinate 26,003 of JAKQCH010000040.1, forward strand.
TACGATGAGGGGGGGCAGCTGACGGAAAAGGTCAAACGCAAGCCATATTCGGTGATACTGTTTGACGAAATAGAGAAGGCGCACCCTGATATCTTCAACATACTGCTGCAGATATTTGAAGAAGGTGAACTGACAGATAATTCCGGTACTGTGGTAAGTTTCCGCGATGCGGTTATTATCATGACCTCCAATGTGGGAAACCGCGATTTTCAGCACCGCAGCAAAATGGGCTTCCTCGAGGTTGAGGATTTCAGCATGGCTGAAAGGGAAAAGGTCCTTGATGAGCTGCGGAAGCTTTTCACCCCTGAATTTATCAACCGCCTTGACGAAGTGGTGTATTTTCACAAGCTGAACAGGGATCATATCAAAAAAATTGTAGACCTCATGCTGGATGAAGTGAACGGAAAACTTGAGGACCGCAAGCTGGAACTGGAGTTTTCAAAAAGCGTGCGGAAGTATCTTTCCGACTACGGGTTTGACGAAAAGTACGGCGCACGGTTTCTCCGGCGGACCATTCAGAATGAAATAGAAGATGCCCTTGCGACGGAGGTGTTGAAGGGGAGATTCGAGAACTGCAGAAAACTTTTTGTGGGGCTCAAATCAAAGAAAATATATTTCAAGCCCCTTGAAATGATTGATGATGTTCATGACGGTTCCCGCAGTGAGGAAAGTGTGGAAGAAAAGGAAAAGGTTGATATCACATAAAAAATGGAAGCAGGTATCAGCCGGTGAATATTACCGCAGGGACTGGATTGCAACAAAGTAAACAAACACTCCCAGTCCAGCATACATCACAGCCTTGCTGGCGATAAAGGTTCTGGTGTAGGCGAGGGGCAGGTCCAGGGCTTTCATTTTCCTGAAGGTGATAATGTTGGTCCCCGCCATGTAGACAACAAGCAGCCCGAAGTAGATCAGTGATATTGTCCGATAGCGGTCGGGATAGAGCTTTATAAATAAAAAAAAGCTGAGAATAATGACTACAATGGGAATGAGAAACTGAAACCGGAATCCCGCGAACACATCGATTAAAGCGCTCCGCGCATGTTCGTCAAGATGGCGGTTCGCTTTTTCATTGAGAAACCTGCTTACAAGAATGGTTATCACAAAAAAAATTATTGCAAAAAACTCCGGGTCTGTCATCTCTCATTCCTTGTCAGTGTCAATTCAGCTCTTTTTTCCCCTTCCTGCTGAAAAATCCCATTACCTTCCTGGCAATTGATTTCTTCTGAGTCTGCGGAACAGGCTGCGGCGCTGGGGCAGTGCGCGGAGCTTCTCTCGCTGACGGCCTGTTCTGTTTCACGGGCCGGCGGTTCTCTGCTCGCTGCTGCTGGTTCTGCTGGGGTTTTCTCTTTTTTGACGCGGGCCGCTGTCCCCTCTGCTCCTGTGATTCTCTGGACTGCGCGGCGACAGCTCCCTGACGGGGCCCTCTGTTGCTCTTTTTCCTTTCAGCGGGGTGCTGTCTTTCCCTGCTTCCGCCTTCGGCGCTCCGTTCGTAAGACCTCTCTGAGCGGGGGCCTTCTTTTCTTCTTCCGCTTCCCCGTTCCTGGCGTGCTCCCTGGGAGCGCTGCGGTCTTCCCCTTGAATCCCGCCGTTCCCTCGGGGGAACAATGTAATTTTTCTCGTAAAGACCTTCATCGGCAACATCGCTTTCGATTTTCAGGTTTGTGTAGGATTCAATGGATTCAAGTCCCCAGACAAACTCTTCACAGACTAATGAAATAGCGGTCCCCGATTTCCCGACCCGTGCCGTCCGTCCTATGCGGTGTACGTAGTTTTCACAGTTTTCCGGAAGGTCATAATTTATTACAAGCTCAAGGTCGTTGATGTGAAGTCCTCTCGCTGCGACATCTGTTGCAACGAGGAACGGCAGTTTCCCCTTTTTCACATCTTCAATGACCTGGAGCCTTTTGGACTGCGGGAGGTCTCCGATGATATATGTGGCGTTAAAGCCGTTCCGCTTCAATGTTTCCGCGACCTCAACGGCGCGGTGTTTGGTGTTGGTAAAGATTATGCCGTTCGTGGGCTTTTCTCTTTTTAGTATTCCCAGGAGAAGGCTCATTTTTTCTTTTTTTCCCACATGGTACAGTTTCTGGTGAACATTTTCCACCGTCACATGTTCCGGCTGTATTTCAACTTCCACGGGATTATTCATGAATTCATGGGCGATGTGTTTTACCCTGTCATCAAGGGTCGCGCTGAAAAGCATTGTCTGGCGCTGTGACTGGTCCGGCATTTTGTGGAACAGCTTCTTTATGTCGGGAAGAAATCCCATGTCGAAGAGCCTGTCCGCTTCGTCAATGACGAACACCGAAAGGTCCCGCAGTGAAAGCTTTCCCGACATGGTGAAGTCGATGAGGCGTCCCGGAGTTCCAATGATGATATCGACGCCGTCTTTGAGCAGTTTTTCCTGCGTATTGTATCCGACACCGCCGTAAAAAACACCAATTTTAACGGGGAGATATTTCCCCAGGAGATGCGCCTCTTTTTCGATCTGAACCGCGAGTTCCCGTGTCGGGGCAACGATAAGGGCTTTCTGTTTCCTTTCCGGCTCCTGCATGAACACCTGCATTATTGAAACGAGAAACGCAGCGCTTTTCCCGGTTCCCGTCTGTGACTGGACCGATACGTCCTTTCCCTGGAAGGCATGGATATAGGTTGCCTCCTGGACCGGCATGCACTCAATAAAGCCGGCTTCTTCGATGCCTTTCATAAGGTCATCGTGTAGGTTTAATTCTGTAAATTTCATAACCACCTGTTGTTCGTTATAGTAAGGAATTTCTCTCTTTATTCCGGTATGGTAATGGGATTATCTTTCTGCTGCAAAACAGTCCAGTATGACAATTCGAAAATTCATAAGAGGATAAAGAAATTGCGTAGCAAGATAGTTCCGGTTGTCTCTGAAGGGTTTACTGCTACCTCAAGAGATTAATTATAGCAACAATCTCATAATACTCCCGAAAATTCAATTATTAAAACACATATTATATCAATAAAAATTCATAATTTTACGATATTTTTATTGGAATAATGACAGGAAAGGATCGGTTTTGTGTTTTTTGACATCGGGGTCCGAAAAAAGCTTTTGACAAAATGATCAAAACCATGTACAGCAGTACAGCAATGATTGACACAATAGGGTACCGATGCAACTGTCTTCATTGTCGGCAGGACTGGATGCGCATAACAGTAAAAGAATACACAGTAATTATGGTGATGTTACTGACAGTATATATTCTCAGCAGAGGTGAAGTGGTATGAGAAAGTATAAAATTCCCGGGGTAACCATTTTTGAGCCTACCCGTATTACCGGCTTGCCGAACATCGAATTCGGAAAGAACATCATTATTGACAGCTATACCTTTATTTATTCAAACAAGAGGCTTAAAATCGGCAACAATGTTCATATCGCAAGCTTCGTATTTCTGAGCGGCGGTGAAGTGATTGAAATTGGTGATTTTGTCGGACTCTTCCAGGGGTGTAAGATTTACGCGAGTACCGACGATTTCAAGGACTGGGGATTTGGCAATCCCACAATCGATGAAAAATTCAGAAATCCCTACCGGGCGCCTGTTGTGATCGGAAAATTCGCCGTGGTGGGGGCGAACTCTGTGGTGCTTCCCGGCGTTACTATCGGCGAGGGGGCATCGGTGGGGGCCTGTTCCGTGGTAACTCGGGACCTTGACCCGTGGGGCATCTATATCGGCAACAGGAAAATCGGTGAACGGAACAAACAGGGCGTTCTCGATAATTACGCACAGTATTTGAAGGAAACCGAAGGCAAGCGGTAACGCGCATTTTTAAATTTTTTTTGTCATTTTTCCATCCCAATCGGCACTACTACGAAAGGCACAATTTTTTTTCGGGGTGATGTCGATACCAATGCGCGCTGTTATTACATATACAGCTGTTCTCCTTGTACTGCTGTTCTCAGGAAAGGCCTTCGCTGCCATGAGCGAAGATGCCTCCTGGGAGCGTGACGCTGACGCCGCGGTGTGGGACGATGCCGTGGCGCGGGGCGCAATGCCGCGCACCAGCTTCTCGAGCGCGAGTGCTGCCAGCCGGAACGCCGCGATACGTCAGGAAGCCCGCCGGATGCTTGAACACAGCAAAAACTCCGGTACAACGGACATCGCTGTTGCCGCCGCAATCCTAAAAGATACTGCAGGGCAGGGAGTCCTTCCCGTGACCGAACTGGAGTCATCCCTCATTACCGGCGCATTGATACTGTCATCTCTTCACCATTGCCATGGCCTTTCCCTTGAAGGCACAAACCGTGACCGTTACGGACACAGTGTGCTGTGTGCTGCTGCTATTGCGGGAAACGGTACATCCCGCACCGGGGCGGCAAAGAAACCATATCGGAAAAAAAATAATGAAAATAATAATGCCTCCCGCGTGAACCTTGTACAGTACGCCACTGACTGCGGGAAGGCGGACTACTACGGGCTCTTTCTGTATCTATGGGAGGACGGACCGTGGGACACCAAAAAAGCAGATATTTTTAGCAGAATAATCCCGCCGTTAGTATCCATACGAGAAGTCTATTCAAATAACCCGGCACCATCATGTACCCCATCACATATACCGCTGACGTTCCCTTTCATCACTGAAACCATACCAGGAGTCCGCTCATGAAGGCACGTATATCATCACTACGGCGCATAGCTGCGCTATGGTCATTGTTCACAATCCTGATTGTGACAGGATTTCCTTACGCGACAAACCTTTTTTCAGAGGCGCGTTTCCGCACCTTCAGCGATGACCGGGGCCGCGTGGAGGGGTTCCTTGACCGTGCCGGAGAGGAAAACACCCTGCAGGAATGGGAGGATGCTGTCCAGACGGGACGGGATGCGGTCCGCGGAGAGTGGGAACGGGAGGCAGACCGTGCCGTAGAAGAGGAACTCCGGGAACAAGGGGATACTCCGGAGCTCAGAAATGAGCTGACGGCACAAAGGGACAGCGCCCGTGCCTCCTGGGAAGCGGCCCTTGCAGACGAGATAACCCGTGAACGGGGGACCTGGTATGCCCGCATGCAGGACATGGCGGTGCCGCAGATTGATCAGCAGGCGCTGATCCAGGCACTCGGGAATGCAACATCTGCAACAGATAGCCTTACCGGAAGTGAACGGATAAGCGCGTGGGATGCACTGATTGACCCCCAGGCAGCGGGACTCACGGCGCTGTGGGAGGAACACCTGGGGTCCCTCCTTGCTTCCGCACGGCAGGCCGGGGCGGTCCTCGATGCGGAAAGCAGGGGGGCGTTTGACCGTGAAATCGATGAAATTGAGCGGACATTGCGCCGGGAGTTCACTCTTGAAAAGAACAGCCTTCACTACCGTGAGCGGAACAGCGTGGTGTGGGATTCGCTGTTTGACAGTTCCTCCCTGCGGTATGAGAGCGAACAGGGCCGGGCGGACAGGGTCACGGAGGATATCCTCAATGAAACGAGGGAAGACCTCGCCGCCGAAGAGGAAAGGGTCCTTGCCCGCAATAATGTTGCCGTTGACGGCTCCGGGGAGCTGGATTTTTCAGGGTTAGGGGACAACTGGGAGGCAGAGCTCCGGGACCTCATAGAGAAGGGACTGGAGAAGTGGAACAGGGCACAGGAGACGCTTTTCAACGAAATGACTGCCTGGAAGGAGAATGCCGAAAACGCCTACGACGAAGGTGACCGGATATGGCAGGAAGCCTACGAGAAGCTCTGCCGGGCACGGGAGGAATGGTACCAGACGATCACCGCCGAGATCAATGACGGCATTGAGAAATGGAAACAGAAGGAACAGGAACTTGAAGATAACCTGGAAATATCCCGGGACGACCTTGAACAGTATTTTTCAGTCCTCAATGAACAGTGGGCAAGCCATTCATCAAGTCTGGCGGACATTGCCCTTTCGGGATCGCAGTCCTTCGGGCAGGCGGTGGACAACGTGGCGTGGCTCACGCGCATGCGGGACCTCTATGCGGGGACGGGGGTATATACCGACGCGGAGGGGATCAGCGCCTTTACCGACACAAGAGGGAGCCTGTACTACCGTCTGATTGAAGAAGGCGTTATACAGCCTTACGGAGGCGCGGCTGATGAGTCGCTGTTTGTGACTCCGACGCTTGACAGCGTCACCGCACAGGAGGACGCCGAAGGAAACCTCACGGTGACCGAGCGCTATACCCTTACTATCTCGCGGTATCAAACGGGGATGGCCTGCGACGATATGACGTCCACGGTTTCCTATACCAATGTTATTAACGAGGACACCCCGGAAGACAGGAAATCGAACTACTACTTTTATGAGAAGGAACTGCGACGGTGGCAGCGCTCCCGTGACACCCTTGATGCCCTGGTGGAGGAGGCGGAGGACTATGCCCATAACCGGAACATGGAAGGAGTGAACGGCCCCGGTTTTCTGCGGAACATCTACAGCCTCTACGGCCTCAATCCCGAAGGGGAAAATGATCCGTACCTGATGACGGAGGCCGAGCGCAACTACGAAC
>JAKQCH010000067.1 GCA_029573825.1 Spirochaetota bacterium
TCCCGCACCGCCTGTTCCTTCTTATCCCCGAATCCTTTCGATGGTTTCAGCAGTACCATGGAACTGTGGGGATTTCCCATGAGATGTGTTTTTATCAACCCCTCGAAATAACCCTGTGGTGCGGAGGCGCGGATTTTTTCCAGTATGGCGGCAAATTCAAGGTGTACCAGGGGATGGGCGCCGTAGAGCCAGCTTTCCATGACCACGAAGTTGTAGTAGAGGCCTTTGGGGTAACGCGCGAATTCCGCCTCGCGCAGCTGGAACTCGATGTAATTGATGCTTGCCTCAATGAGGACAGGATCAATGCCCTCTGATGCGAGTTTTCCGAGAACAGAGTCGACGAGTGTGTGAAGCGCATCGAGGCTTTCCTCGTTTGTGTGTTTCACGACAACAGAGAAGAAGGGCTGAAGGATGCCCCCTTCATAGACCCCCATGACGTCCTTGCAAAGGCCGGATTCAAGGAGTGCCTGCCTCAGGGGCGATGCTGGCGTACCGAGGAGGATGCGGTTCAGAATTTCCATGGCATGGTGAAGCTCGGGATCTGCGGCGCTCCCTGCGGTGTAGTTGAAGCTTATATAGCTTTTGTCCGCCGTGTCGTCATCGGGGGGCAGGGAAAAGCATTTCTCTATCCGGGCCGGTGCGGAGAATGCCGGCTGTTCCTGTATGGCGGAGCTGACCTCGATTTTTTTGAAGTCCTTCAGGTAGCGCTCATGGAGGAAGGCAAGTTCCTTCGCGGTGTCACCGTCGCCGTAAAGAAATATGAAACTGTTGGCGGGGTGATAATATTCGCGGTGAAACGCGAGGAACTGCTCCTGGGTCAGGTCAGGTATGAAGTCCGGATCGCCCCCGGACTCGAAGCGGTAGCAGTTTTCGGGGAACAGCGATTGCTGGATGATCGGATACAGCATGCCGTCGGGAGATGAGAAGGCACCTTTCATTTCATTGTACACCACGCCGCTGTAGGTAATGTCCTCCTCCGCATCGCTGATCGCATAGTGCCAACCCTCCTGCATCAGTGTCCCGGGGTTCTGATAAATGTTCGGATAGAACACCGCGTCGCAGTAGACGTCCATGAGGTTGAAAAAGTCCTGCCCGTTCTTGCTCGCCACGGGGTACATCGTCTTGTCCGGAAATGTCATGGCGTTGAGGAAGGTGTTCAGGGAGCCTTTCAGGAGCTCAACAAAGGGCTCCTTCGTGGGAAACTTCCGTGATCCCGTGAGGACAGAATGTTCCAGGATGTGGGGAAGTCCCGTATCGTCAGAGGGAGGGGTCCTGAAGGTGATGGAAAAGACTTTATTGTCATCATCATTTACCAGCTTCAGGAGGCGTGCCCCGGTGATATCGTGTTCAAATATCAGCGCCGTGGAGCGTATTTCCTGTATTTCGCGCGTCTCCTGCAGTGTGAAGCCGCTGTATGATGATCCTGTTTCATAGTTCATTATATGATAACTCCTTGTTATACCTGTAGTATGCGTCATGGAATTGCGTCAGTGCCATTACTTACTATGAAGGGGCAGAGGAGTAAAGAAAAAAATAATACCGGTGAAACCACTAAGCACATACTTCAGATGAAACACATCAATGTCTGAAAGTCACTGAGATATATAGCCCCGATAAAAAAAAGAATTGATAATTCCATGTAAATGATGCAATGATAGTGAAATGCTGAATTGTAGCCGTCTTGACTGTAATACTATTAAATCGATGGACCTGAATGCAGGGAGGCTGCCGTGAAGAAACGTTTTGAAGAATTCATGCTGTATAAATACAGTGACAGGTCTTTCATTATTAAAAGGAAAACGCGGACGCTGCTGTATTATTGTGTCACGGTAACATTTCTTATGACGGCGCTTTTTTTCGCGTTCCTTGTAATAATCCCGGAAATTCTGCTCCAGGCGGGTATTGTTATTGCCGCGGTTTTTGTATCGGGTATCATTACAATCGTGATACTCCGCGCGGGATATTATAACGGGGCAGCGAATTTTATTACCGGTATTGTGGCAGTCGCGGTTACCGCGGGGCTTCTGGCAAAAATAAACCGCGATGCCTATGCCGGATATACTACCTACATATATTTCATGGTTACGGTGATGGTACAGGGGGTACTTTTCTGCAGGAAATATTTCCTGATGGCTATATCCGTACTTTTTTTATCTTCTGATATTTTCTTTTTCTTCATGGTACGCGGCAGACTGGATGAAATTAGTCTCCGCGCGGCGAAGGTGGGGCTGATTGACAGCTCTTTCGCAATTGTCATCATCTTTATCCTCGGTGTGCTCATCATGCAGATTACGGACCAGTCACTGGAACAGGCCGAGATGGAGACTGAAACAAATAAAACCAATGTGCGCCGTCTCGAGGAGCTGCTTTCATCGCTTCAGAATGCTTCGATGAACCTTGCCGGTTCATCGCAGGAGCTTACAGTTACGGCATCGGCATTTACTGAAAACACTCAGAGCCAGGCGGCTTCCGCTGAAGAGATAATGGCAACTGTGGAAGAGGTGTCGGCAGGGGTTGATAATATCGCCGGAGGTTCCCGTGACCAGTTTGACAGAATGCAGGGGCTCCTTGTGCAGATGCGGATACTTACTGAAATGATAGGGGAAATGGGAACCACAATAAAAACAGCATTGAGCGTAACCAAAGATATAACCACGAGGGCCAACGAGGGCGGCGTATCTTTGAACTCAATGAATGATAGCATGAAGAAAATCATTGCAAGCTCAAACGAGATGAAAAATATTGTGGGCATCATTAACGACATTTCCGATCAGATCAATCTTCTCTCCCTGAATGCAGCGATTGAGGCCGCAAGGGCCGGGGACGCGGGGAGGGGGTTCGCCGTGGTTGCCGATGAAGTTTCCAAGCTTGCGGACCAGACGTCATCGAGCATCAAGGAAATTGACGCCCACATCAAGATCAATAATGAGGAAACTGCCCGGGGCACCGCGACAGTGGAAGAGACCGTCGCGATTATCAGCAAAATAATTGACGGCGTCAATTCCATCAATGTCATGATCAACGAAATATCCGCGCAGATGGACCGCCAGCAGGAGATCAACGACACGGTGAACAGTGAAGCGGAACACGCCATGACACGGGCCGATGAAATACGCCTCGCGACAGACGAGCAGCGAAACGCAGTATCGGAAATCTCGAAGTCCATGGCGAATGTCAATGAGCTTACCCAGTCAAATTCCGACGGCGCTGAGCGGTTATTTGACCATGCCGCGAAAGTAAAGGCACTTGCTGATGATCTGAAAGAAAGGCTTTCATCGGCACACGCGGTATCAGACGAAACGGCAGTGTAACAATATGATCGGGGACATTACATACCATCAAATACCAACTGTGAAAAAGGAGCCTGTATGGAATTGAAAGAATATTTTGAAAACACTGCGGGAACAGGAATTCTTGCAACTGCGGACAAAAACGGCAATGTAAATACAGCATTGTATGCGCGTCCCCATTTCATGGATAACGGCTTAATTGCCTTGATAATGAATGACCGTCTCAGTCACGCGAACCTTCAGAC
>JAKQCH010000137.1 GCA_029573825.1 Spirochaetota bacterium
GCATTACCGGGGCTGTAACAGAGATGAATAAATATATTTTTCTTGATTTATTTTTCCCTGTAGATATATTGTCATTCTGTTACGTAATATGAATGTCGAGCAATTCTTCAGCCTCCACAGGTAGTCACAATTAATCAGCTCCTTTTTACAGGAAACTATATGAACGTAAAAAAGTGTATGAGATTTCCCGATATTAATAAACCCCGGGAAGAATGCGGCGTATTTGGTATTTATGGAAATGATAAAGCGGCGAACCTCACCTACCTCGGCCTTTACTCCCTTCAGCACCGCGGACAGGAGTCAGCCGGTATCGCATCCTCGGACGGAAAACATATTTTCCGCTATGCCGGGATGGGAAGGGTTGTCGATGTATTCAAGGAACGGCACATTGAAAACCTTCAGGGGCATATTGCAATCGGCCACAACCGGTATTCAACGACCGGTTCTTCTTTTTTAAGGAATGCCCAGCCCCTCCGCGCCCAATCCCTGTACGGTCCCATAATACTCTCTCACAATGGAAATCTCAGCAACGCCGGCGAACTGCGCTTTGCACTGGAACGGGAGGGGGCGATTTTTCAGACATCAATTGACACTGAAGTGATCATCCACCTCATGGCAAAATCAGGCATCCCGACATTCCTTGAGGCGATGATCTTCGCGCTGAAGCAGATCCGCGGCGCCTACTCGATGCTGATAATGAACCACGATACCATTTATGCTGTTCGCGACCCCCACGGGTTCCGCCCTCTTGTCCTGGGCAGGCTGGATGATGCGACAATTGTCGCATCGGAAACATGCGCCTTTGACATTATTGACGCGGAATACATCAGGGAAATTGAGCCCGGTGAAATCGTGGAGATATCGCCCCATGGCGTAAAATCCTATTATCCATTCGAGCGGCAGAATGAATCCCTCTGTGTATTCGAGTATATTTACTTTTCGCGCCCGGACAGCATTATCTTCGGGAACTCGGTTCACGATATGCGAATAAAGTTAGGAAGGGCCCTGGCGAAGGAAATGCCGGTTGAAGCGGACATCGTCGTGCCGATCCCTGACTCGTCGAAATCAGCGGCCCTGGGGTACGCGCACGAATCGGGAATCCCCTATGAAATCGGGATGATACGGAGCCACTATGTGGGAAGGACCTTCATCGAACCGACACAGCGTATTCGGGACTTCGGCGCCAAGATCAAATACAATGTTGTGGGGTCCGCCGTCGAAGGCAAGCGTGTGATTCTTGTCGATGATTCCATCATGCGGGGCACCACCATGCGGAAAATTATCAACATGTTCCGCAAAAAAGGAGCAAAGGAAATTCATGTGCGGATATCATCCCCCCCTACCAAATTTCCCTGTTTCTACGGAATTGATATCCCGACCCACAGTGAACTGATCGCATCGAATAACACTATTGAGGAAATTCGCACATACCTTGAGGTGGAATCCGTTGCCTATCTCACGGTTGAGTCAATGCTGAAATCAATCAACAGACCGGACATGAGTTTCTGCACCGCCTGTTTTGACGGCAACTATCCCCTTGCAATTGAACAATCGGAAGACAACCAGAAGTACCTCTTTGAAGAAGTTGCGATGAGCGAATATTATTGATTACAGGGAAAAGCCCCGATCAATGATTATCACGGCTGCAGCCTGTTTCGGTGCAGCGGCCTGTATCTGCTTCCCTCATACGCGCATATCCCCTTTCTGTGAATGTACCCTGTTGTGCAGACGGCGTCCCCTGTTATTTTCATAACCCGGGGAGGGATACGGAGACATATCCGTTATGCGCTGTTCAGCCCTCTTCCAGTGAATTGCAATTTATCAGCAAATATTTCATTTGAATATAAATTTTTTATCATCCACATTACGTGCTTGACTATTATTATGAATTGCGTATAATAATTCCACTATCATCACAATTCTTATCACAACATTGAGAAGGGTCCCTATGAGCAAAAAACCCGCTTCATCAGAGAACAACTCCATTGGAGAGAGACTTATCAGGCTCCGTAATAAAAAAAAGGTTTCTCTGGAAAACCTTTCTGAAATGACCGGTCTTTCTGTCACACATCTGAAAAAAATTGAAGAGGGAAAAGATTTCGCACCAGTGGGGGATATTCTCAAAATATCCAGAGCGCTGACGGTAAGTCCCGATGATATACTGAAACCACGGGAAAACGACGATGGCGACCTCAGGAAAGAGAGGATACAGGCATTCAGGAAAAGGGAGGAGGCCTATCAGTACACCGTGCTTACCCCCGATGCGCGGAACTGCCACCTTCGGTCCTTTCGCGTCACCATTCCCCCCGGTTCGGAGCACCCGAAAATCAGCTACCAGCACGAAGGAGAAGAGTTCGTGTACACGTTAAAAGGAGAGGTGGATATCAAAGTCGGCGCGAAAACACATCGTCTAAAAAAGGATGACACGCTCCACTTCAACTCCAATGTCAGGCACTCCCTGAAGAACCCCGGGAAAACCGAGACCGTGCTGATCGTGACACTTTACACACCCTGAGGATATAATAATGAATCTGCCACTGACTGAAGAACAGATAATGATACGGGACATGATCCGGGATTTTGCGCGAAGCGAGATAGAACCCGCTGCTCATGAGTACAATGAAGCCGGTAGGTATCCGGAGGATATCATACGGAAACTGGGTGAGCTTGGAATCTTCGGGATGATGATTCCTGAACAGTATGGCGGAGCACATGCCGGCGCGGTGAGCTACAGTCTGGCGCTCCAGGAAATTGCCAAAGCCTGTGGGTCAATCGCCGTCACACTCAGCGTCACGAATCTTACCACAGAACCGATCTATAACTTCGGCACCGAGGAGCAGAAGCGGAACATCCTCTTTCCCCTGGCTTCCGGGGAACACGTCGGGGCATTCTGTCTTACTGAACCTGATGCGGGCTCTGACCCCGGCGGCCTCAAGACCTCAGCTGAAAAAAAAGGGAGCTCCTACATTCTTAACGGCACGAAGCAGTTCATCACTAACGGCGCATACGCGGGGATATATATCGTCATTGCCCGCACCGCACCGGGAAAGGGCGGCCTCACGGCCTTTCTTGTCCCCCGGGGCACACCGGGTCTCACCGTGGGAAAGGCTGAAAAGAAGATGGGGCTCAGCGCATCAAATACTGTTGAAATATTCTTTGAGGACTGCCGTGTCGACGAATCCATGATCCTGGGGAAGCCGGGTATGGGACTTAAAATCGCGCTGAACGCCCTTGACAGCGGAAGAATCGGCATCGCATCACAGGCGACAGGAATGATCGGTGCATGTCTCCAGGAGGGGATTCAATACGCCAGGGAACGGAAGCAGTTCGGAAAACCGATCATACGCCATCAATCCATAGAAAATATGATTGCCGACATCAGCACCGACTATGAGGCCGCGTGCCTCCTTACATGGAGCGCCGCCATGTCAAAAGAAAGCGGCCGCGCCTTTACCCGTGAAGCGTCCATCGCGAAGCTCTTCGCAAGCGAAGCGCTGAACAGGTGCGCGTACCGCGCGCTGCAGATATTCGGTGGATACG
>JAKQCH010000145.1 GCA_029573825.1 Spirochaetota bacterium
CGTCACTGCGGGCTAAAACCTTCAGGGCGATCGCGCTTAACCGCATGATCATGTCAATGTTGCCCGTTATCTGAAGAATGATTCCCGCAAACATAATGTATGCGTATGACGCGTAGGGTGAATTGCCGTTTCTTACAGACAGCATAAAGAGCCGGGAAATGATCAGCGGAAGATGGTTTGGAACACCAAGGTAGCTTGGTTCGATGCAGCCCATCAATATCCTCGCGGTGGCAAGCTTATGCGCGTCGGAAAGCGCAGGAAGGTGCTCAAAATCTTCGATGTTGTTTTTCCAGATATGAATAAAGGGCTGTATGGTGCTTAACAGTGAACGGAAGAGTGAGGATTTACGGGGAATCGTCATCCCGATATGCTGCAACGCTTCCAGCCCTGTTTTCAGGGATTCCTTGAATTGCAGCAACGAGGAAAGGTAGGACATCCTGATCTCGAAAGCCGGAATGGTGTCAAGGGGGGTGGCAGCATTATCCAGTATTTTCATGAAGTACCGGGATCCCTCGTCCTCCCGACCGGTGAAAAATGAAACTTCCACAACGGATGTAAATATTTCCAGGGCAAGGTGGTAGTTTTTTCTCCAGATATCCTCTCCCGCCAGTTCAACAGCATGCAGATAATACCGATATGCCGCTTCAAGCGCCGCGGACTCCTTTGACTTTTTCCCGGCAGCAGCGTTGAGCCGCGCTACATCAATGGAAGAATCTTCCGGTGGGATATGCTTCTTCCCGATATTAAGGTGTTTAACAATTGGAAAAACTGCCTCTTCAGGATTATCTTTATAAAGCTTCAGAAGGGCGGTTCCGGTATTAAAGTGTATTTGTTCCTTTTCGTCATCATCAAGAAAGCTGTACGAGGTCTCCTGAATTTTATCATGAGAAAAACGGAAGTTTTCACCAGACTTGATAATGAGTCCTTTCTGGATTGCATCCTTCAGCGTGGTGAATAATTCTGTTTCGTCACTATTCGTCACAGCCTGGAGAAGCCCAATGGTAAAGGTATCGCCGATGCAGGAGGCGGTTTTAAGAAGTTGCAGCATCTCCCCGGGGATTTTATTGAGCTTTCTGGTGAGAAAATCCGAGACATTGTCAGTAATATTTGCCTGCTGGATATTTTCTGTCTCCCATTTCCATTCAGATGTGTACATGATATAGTTTTCATAATACAGGTTCCGGATAAATTCACGCACAAAAAAAGGATTACCTCTGGTTTTCTCTTGTACGATCGCTGCCAGCCCTGTAACTCTCTCCTGTTCAACAGAAAGCGTGTCGTGCAGCAACAGCGCGATATCATCGGTTGAGAGAGGCTCAAGGGTGAGGGCGGTATAGGCAAGACCGGATTGTTCCAGTTCCCGCATCATGTGTGCCATGGCATGGTGTTCAGTAACTTCATTGCTGCGGTAGGACCCCACGATGAGGATATTGTTGTACCCTTCGGCAAGAATGGTTTTGAGGAGCTGAAAACTGGCGTCATCCGCCCACTGGAGATCGTCAAGAAATATTACAAGGGGCCGCCCCGGCGCGGCAAAAAGCGTGATGAAAAGAGTTACATACCGGTTGAAACGGTTTTGTGCTTCTTTTGTGCCGAGGTCGGAAACAACCGGCTGTGGTCCCGTGATAAGTTCAAGCTGTGGAAGTATTTCAAGTATGAGCTTAATATTGGGATACAGCGTGTTGAACAGTTTTTCCCGCCATTGTCTGATCGATTCCTCGCTTTCGGAAAGGACCTGGCTGACAAGCTGCGTGAATGCCTGAATAAGACCGGAAAGCGGGACCTCCCGGGTGTTCTGCTCGTATTTTCCGCTGATAAAATAGGGGTTATCCGGAGAGGTGAGTTTCCTGATTTCATTAATCAGTGTCGTTTTCCCGATGCCGGAATAACCGGATATCAAAAGAAATTTTCCCTGTCCCTTTAAGGCGGCCCCGTAGTTGTCCATCAGGACCGATATTTCCCGGGACCGGCCATACAGCTTTTCCGGAAGAATGAATTTATCCGCGACATCCCTTTCTCCAGGGGTAAAATCCATTATCAATCCGGAGGTGTCAAGCTGGTAGATGCATTCTTTTATATCGTTTTCAACCCCATAAGCGCTTTTATATCGTTCATCAGGATTTTTTGATAACAGCTTAAGAATTATGGATGATATAGAAACCGGAATGAGATGATTGATTTCGACCGGCGCAATAGGCTCCTGTGTGATATGTGCATTGACAAGATCAAGGGGCGTTGCGGCGGTGAATGGGAGCTTCCCGGTGATCATTTCATACAGGGTAATACCGAGGGAGTAAAGGTCGGTCCGGAAATCAACAGAACGGTTCATCCTCCCGGTTTGTTCCGGTGATATATACTGGAGGGAGCCCTGAAGTACGCCGTGGGGTGCGACGCTGAGTTCCTGCGAAATTTCCGAAGCGATATGAAAATCTGTTACCTTGATTTGCCAGTCTTCATTATCAGCCCCCGGGGGACGTAGTATGATATTATCCGGTTTAATGTCCTTGTGTATTACATTGTGAGCGTGAACATCTCCAATTATGTGGCACAGTGTTTGCGCGATGGTGAGAAACTGGGTAATGTTGCATGTGTTCAGCGAGAGATACTTCTTCAGGGATATCCCGCCGAAATCTTCAAATACAATTGTGAAGAGATCATTGTGGTAGCCGACACTGATGGGGCGCACGATCCCCCTGTTATTCAGGCGCCGGGCAATGGTAAAGGAGTTTCTGTACTGCTGGATTTTCTCGCCGGTCAGGTTCTCGGGTTTAAGCGATTTGAGAATATAACTTTTTTTGTTGCTGTCAACTGCACGGAGCACTACGACCGTACGGTTCTCAAATATTTTCTCGACAATGGAATACGGTTCAATCGAATTCATGATATACATTCATTCCTGACCAGCATTGCGGCAATAAAGCGGCCGGAGCCGGAGAAGAATCATTTACCCCGTTACTATTTATCTGTCATGAGGTTTTGCGTGGTGAACGTAAATGGTTCATTTCAAATGAAAACTGTAGGGGATAAAATCTAATTTGTCAATGCTAAATATCATGTATTGTGTGGAAAATGGATTAAAATTACCTACCGTATGATGCCGCATTTGGCATATTTATCAGGCAATTTAGGGTGCGTTCTGCCGGTGATTGAGAGGTATATCCTTCTGCAATTCTCTGCGTGAGTGGAGAGGGAACTTTTTCCCGGAGGCGCAGCAGCGGAGCGGGCATTGAAAAATGAAATCGGTATGTCATTCCGCTCGGCAGCGGCGAGGAATGCCCCCATGTGTTTGCCGTACTGGAAATTCTCCGGGAGATGGCATGTGGCGATGCCGGCGTTTTTTATCAGTCTGGTGTAATGACGCATGTTTTTGAAGTCTGCTTCTGTTATATACAGTGCAATATTTTTTATATGGCGCCGGTCGATATAACGGATCAGTGTTTCTGTATCATCCCGGCTCCCGAGCTTTCCATATAATACCGGCTGTTCATGGATATTAATCGATGCGATTGTGGAATTTTCTGTGGTGAGGATGCCGCAGGTGTCAACAGGCCCGGCTGAGAGAACAAGAATTCCTGCGGCGAGAAAAAATGACACACAGAGGAACGGCAGCTGCACCGGCTTAAGCTTTTTGAAAGGGATAAGCGGTGAAAGGTACAGGATATAAGGGGCGATCAGGATTGTCCCGGTCTCGATATGGCTGAAATGAAGATGAAGCTGTGAGATCGCGCCCGCCGCAACGATGATTGCACTGTACGCCAGGTCCACCGACATCGCAACAATGGAAATGTCCCAGGGAATGACCGCCGATACCGCGGTAAGGAGAATGGATCCCGCTAAAATTCCCTGAATCCCGGGAACAATTATCAGGTTTGATATAAGTGAGGAGATGTTGATTTCCCCGAAATGAAAAAATATAATCGGGAACACCAGTACCTGGGCGCTGAGGGTCAGGGCGATTGGGTTCCGCAGAAATTTCGGGAGTTTCATAAGCCGGTC
>JAKQCH010000151.1 GCA_029573825.1 Spirochaetota bacterium
AAAGAGCCCGTAGTAGTCCGCCTTCCCGCAGTCAGTGGCGTACTGTACAAGGTTCACGCGGGAGGCATCGTTGTCAGCATTAAATTTTCTTCGGGGTAGTTTCTTCGAATCAACATTGCGGTGTACACCGTTTCCCGCAATTGCAGCAGCACACAGCACACCGTGTCCGTAACGGTCACGGTGTGTGCCATCAAGGGAAAGGCCGCGGCAGTGATGAAGTGATGACAGTATCAATGCGCCGGTAATGAGGGATGACTCCTGTTCGGTCACGGGAAGGACTCCCTGCCCTGCAGCATCTTTCAGGATTGCGGCGGCAACAGCGATGTCCGTTGTACCGGAGTTTTTGCTATATTCAAGCATCCGGCGGGCTTCCTGACGTATACACGCGCTCCGGCGGGCGGCGCCGGCGCTTGAGTAGCTGGTGCGCGGCATCACGCCCCGCTCCACGGCATCGTCCCACACAGCGGCGTCGGCGTCACGCTCCCAGGAGGCATCTTCGCTCATGGCAGCGAAGGCCTTTCCTGAGAGCAGCAGTACAAGGAGAACAGCTGTATATGTAATAACAGCGCGCATTGGTATCGACATCACCCCGAAAAAAAATAGTGCCTTTCGTAGTAGTGCCGATTGGGATGGAAAAATGACAAATTTTTGTAATTTTTTTCCAAAGGACAAGGCGGCTGAAGCCCCTTGTCCTTTCATGTTCACATATTGTACTTTCGCTCAATGCACACCTCCTCCTGTCAATTAAGATAATTGACGAAAAATAATATTTTTTTCAAAAAAAATCCCTCCCTCCCTCGTATGTATAATAAAGGGTTCTTCTGAATCCCTTACGGGTTCATATCTACATCTGCCATAAGCGAGGCTGCAATGAATTTGACTTTAGACATACGAAAAACTCCTTTGTTATTGCTGTGTGTCGCCGCACTGGCTGCTTCGCTTCAGTGCGGCGGCAGCAGCGGTAACGCCTCCCTCACCTACTTCACCGAGGGGAAAAAACACTACGCGCGTAAAAACCTTGAAAAGGCCGACGAACTGTTCCGCAAAGCGGGGGAAGAAGACCCCGGCTTTCTCAACGCGACTCTGATGCGGGCAAAGATCCGGTATTACCGTAAGGACTTCCCGGGCGCCCTCACCTTTCTGAATGATATAATCTCGGAAAACAGCAGCCACCTTGACGCGCTCTTCTGGAAAGCTCGTGTACTTGCGGTGGGGGGCGAAAAAACCGGCGTTGAGCGAAATGAGCGGGAGCGTGAAGCAGTGAAGTGTCTGAACGCCGTCATTGAAGCCAGCAGCGGCCATATACAGGCACGGACCCTCCTTGCACTGCTCCATGAAAAAAACAGGAAATACCGTGAATCCCTCTATCAGTATCACGCGGCCCTCCGCGAGGAAGAGTCCCTTGTCCATACGAGGTCTAACCTCGCAATTCTCTACGCCCGCATGGGACTGAAGGACCGTGCCCTGAAAGAGCTGAAGACCGCCATGGCCATCTGTGATGCCGCGGCAATCCCGAAAGGCGGTTTACTTGAAATAAAAAAGGAAATAGAAACACCATGAAACATCTACCCTTAATTCTACTCACCCTTATACTTATCTCCTGCAGCACCGTGGAAATTCATTTCAACGGCAGTCCGGGAATTACACGTTCTTGCAGGGTGTGTATCGGCCATTTCGAAAAGCGCACCTTCGATTTCAACCCCTTTATCGTGAGCAACTTCAGGGACGCCCTCCGGTATGAGTTTTTCTGCCGGGGATACACCGTATCGCAGGTTCCGGACGGCCCCGCTCCGGAAAGCGGGAATGCGCCATGGGACCTCGGTCCACCGGCAATCACGGAAGCCTGCACCGGGAACTCCGCTGACCTTTTCATCCAGGGTTCCGTGTTTGAGGCGCAGATCGGCGACGGCATTGAAAACGAAACCACCACCGCCGTGACTATCGGGCTCTATAACAAATCAGGGAAGAAGATCGGCGAGGCCCGTGCGGTGACCTCGGACACTCTTACGGACATACGTACCGTGAGGGCAATCAGCGCCGGACTTGTGGAAAATATTCACGACGAGCTTGGCAGATAAACGCGGTACAGCATGAAAATCCGAAACCGGAAAAGGACAATGTGTTTCATTGCGGCGAATTGTATCGCCCCGTTGTTATGTACACTTTCCATGAAGCATTTCTGCTACGGTGACACCTCTGTTCCTGTCAGTAAAAGTGCGGCTATTTCGACGGTCCCGGTAACAACACTCAATCTTGAGACATCCCTCGGTATCGCAATTACGAAAAACTTTGAGCTGAAAGTAATTAAGTCACAGGGGTTTATCCGGAAACTTGCGATACGGGAGCGGTGGCGTGACTTTTTCCCGTCCCTGAGCCTTTCTTATATGCAGACTGAGGAATCGAAACAGCGCGATACCGACACCCGCCAGCACCGGCTGAATGTCGCTACCGACATCGTGGTGTACGACGGGGGACAGCGCGGCCTTTCATACGACATCGCGCGACTCGAACAGATCCTTGCGCGGAACGATTACCGCATTGCACTGAATAAACTGATTACCGAAGTGTCGCAGGAATTTTTTCTGCTGCTGCGTTCGAAGGAGGAAATAGCTATTCATGAAAAGACCCTGAAACGGAGCGCCATGCAGCTGGATTTCATCACCCGCGAATACGAGCTCGGTGAGGCAACGAAGCTTGACATGCTGGCGATCAGCGCTCAGGTGAAGGAAGTGGAGCTGAACCTTGAAAAGGCGAAGAACGCATTTATGACCTCAAAGAACAAATTTAAACTTCTTCTGAGAATTGACCGCAGGGAGCACATTTCCATAGAGGGCGATATCGAACGGGACTTCGCCTTTTCACCTCCCCCGGGGGGGATAAAAACTGAACGCCTCATCGCCTCAGCGCTGAAGAACCGGAAGGAGATCGAAAGCACTGACCTTGAATATCTGATAAGCCGCAGAAAATACCTTATGAGCAGACACTACTATTACCCGAAATTCTCTGTGGGCCTGAACTACTCTCTCACCGACGACGCGTTTTTCCCCCGCGAACGTGGTTGGGGCGTCAACGTCAAGGTCACCTCTGCGCTTTTCGGAAACACCGGCTCCATGAGCACCGGGTACAGCGAAGATTATAACGGCAACAGCCGCACCTACACCAACAACGGCTCTGTGAATGTTCTGGACAACATGGGATACCGCCGGAGCATTTTTGAAAATAAAATAGGGGTCAATTCAGCGAAAGATAAACAGCACACCATCCGCCAGCAGGTTGCGATGGAAGTGGAAACCCTCTACGGCGACCTGCTCCATACATGGGACATGATCGGTATCGCGAAACAGCAGCGTGACCTGTACGACTCCTTTCTTGAAATTGAAAGACTGAAGGCAAACATGGGTGAGTCCCGGCGGTATGATCTTGTGAAAAAGGAGATTGAACGGGGAGAAGCGGCAGTGGCGTATCTCGATTCCCTTATCCGGTACTGCACCGCGGCATCGACAATGGAGACCGCGATAGGGGTCGATGTAGGATTTTTAAAACTTACCAGTTACAAAAAAACACCGGCTGCATCATCAAAATCACACCATACAAGGAGCGGTATTGAATGAAATCATCACTATTCCATAAAAAACACAGGGCGTTGATTCTATGTCCGTTCGCACTACTGCTCACGATGAGCATCTCATGCGGAAACGGGACCGACACCTCCGCACAGAGCAGTGAAAACGGCGATCCGTCAATTAAACTCATGACAGTTTCAGAAGAAAGCCGTGAAGAGACGATTGAGGTCCTTGGGCAGATTGTATACTATGAAAAAGTGAATGTATCGTCGAAGGTCACCGGGCGCCTCACACGGCTCCTGGTAAGTGAAGGCGACAGGGTTTCGCGCGGTTCTCTTATCGCTGAAATTGAGCGGCTCCCTCTTGAACTGAACCTCAGGGAACAGATGGCTGAACTTGAAATTGCGCAGAAAAACTTCGAACTATCGAAGGCAAAGTACGAAAATGCCGTCAAGTCCATTGAAATACGTTTCAAACAGATAGAAAAAGCAAAGGCGGAGGTGCTTGATAAAAAAGTAACCTGGCAGAACATAAAGCGCATCCTTGACAACAGGGAAGTTCTCTACCGTGCAGGGGGGATCAGCAAAACTGATTTCGAATCATACAAGGCGCAGCACACCACGGCCCACACGCAGTATATCAACGCGAAGGCTGATCTTGCCATTCAGGAGGTCGGTTTCCGTGACAGCGACATCCGTGCCGAGGGCCTCACGGTACCGAAAACCGCCGACATGAAAGTCCGCATGCTCCAGCGTATCAACACAAAGATAGAAAAGGCCGAGCTTGAGGCAGCCCGTTCACGCATTACCCAGGTTGAGAAATCAATCGAATCCACGAAAATCATGATCGGAGAAACATATATCCGTTCACCGCTGAACGGACTGGTTGCGGCAAAGAGCATGGAGGCCGGTGAAATGGTGAAAGCGGATTCTGTGATTGCGACCCTGATTCATATCGCCAGGGTGTACCTCTCCATGAATGTCAGCGAAAAGGACGCAAAAAATATCCATACGGGTCAGAAGGTTCTCTTTACCGCAGACGCTTTTGAGGGTGTTGATTTTACCGGAAAGGTGCTCCGGGTGACACCTGTCCTTGACATGAAAACCCGCACCCTTGAGGTGAAGGCCCTGGTGGAAAATCCCGGAAGTAAACTCCTGCCGGGAATGTTTGCCCGTGCAAAAATTATAACCGGAAAGGCAGCTGACTGCATCACGGTCCCCCTGGGGGCGCTCCTCACCAGGGACGGGGAAAAAGGAGAATTGTTTCTCGTGAAGAAAGGCCTTGCCTTCAGGCAGCCCGTGATCCTCGGCAGGGAATACAGTGAGGAGATTGTGGTAACAAAGGGCCTTTCCCCCGGGAATGTCATTGTAGCGAAAGGTGTGCACCTCGTTCGTCCTGAAATGAAACTTTCCCTTGCAACAAAGGGCATCGAAGAGAATACGGGGAAATAAACGGGGATGATAGAGATATTCATACATCGGAAAGTCACGACAGCCATGGTATTTCTCGGGATATGCCTCCTTGGAACCATTTCCTTCAGCAGGCTCCCCGTGCAGCTGCTGCCGGAGATCGAGTTTCCCCGGCTTACCGTGGTGACGCCCTTCGAAAATGCCACCCCCACGGAAATAGAGAAGCTGGTAACACGGCGCATTGAAGAGGCCGTGGGGTCCGTCAACGGCGTCACCGATGTGTATTCCGAATCCATCGAAGGGCTCAGCATGGTAACCGCGCGGTTCCGGTGGGGTATCGATATGAACTTCGCCATGGTGGAAACCAAGGAAAAAGTCGACATCATCAAGGGCCAGCTCCCCCAGGATGCGGGTTCTTCCATCGTGGTGAAGTATGATCCCTCCGAAGAACCCGTAATGATCTATGCAGTCACTCCCGTGGCCGGGGATTTCAAAAATATCCGGAAACGGATAGAAAAGGAGATAGTCCCCCTCCTTGAACGGACAGAAGGTGTTTCCCTTGTGCACCTGAACGGCGGATGGCACCGTCAGGTAAACATCGACCTTGACTGCGGCAAAATTTTTTCCCACAATCTCTCACTCTCTGAAGTCATAGAACGGGTCAGCCTTGCGAATTACAACTTTCCCGCTGGTTCCATTGAACGGGGCGACATGGAATACACCATACGCACCGTGGGAGAGTTTTCCGGAATCGAAGAAATGAAGCATGTCGTGGTAGGACGGAATGATTCGGGGACTTCCGTGTTCCTGGGATCCATCGCCGATATAGAAGACGGGTTCCGCAATAGAAAATGCGTGGTACGCACCGACGGGAAGGAATCCGTTGGTGTGCTGCTCCACAAGGAACCGGACCGCAACACTGTTGACACCTGCGGTGAAATAAAAAAACGCATCGCTGCGATACAAAAACAGCATGGCAATGACTTTCGTATAAGCAGCATTTACGACCAGTCGGAATTTATCAGAAATTCAATCAACGGTGTTTTTCATGCCGCACTCATCGGAGGGGTCATCGCGCTCCTGGTGCTCTGGTTTTTCCTTGGAGAACGGCGTCCCGCCTTTATAATCGCCGCGTCAATTCCCGTTTCGGTCCTGGGAACCTTTGCCCTTATGTATTTCACCGGTCTCTCAATAAATGTAATGTCCCTCGGGGGCCTCGCCCTGGGTGTGGGGATGATGGTGGACGGCGGCATTGTGGTGCTGGAGTCCATCTCCGGAACACGGGAAACGGCTTCCGGAGATACCACGTCCGCGGCGTCGGCCATAACCGGTGTGCGGGAAGTGCTTCGTTCAGTTATCGCCTCAACGATCACATCCCTCGTGGTGTTCCTCCCCATCCTGTTTCTTTCCGGACTCACGGG
>JAKQCH010000154.1 GCA_029573825.1 Spirochaetota bacterium
CAGTCGCATCATTCATCGAATCAACAAGGGAAGTGGTGTATCTCCGGGATGTCGATAAGATACTTATTATCCGCCCCAATAAGCTGCAGCACCTCAACGACACCGCCTACACTATGCTCCATGCCCTGTACCATGAAGGTACTTCTCCTGAAGAAATGTTGCGTACGGTTTCACATCATTATAATGTCGCGGAAACGGTGCTTCAGCATGACCTGATGAAGCTGATCACCACGATTGACGCCGTCATGAAAGATGAATACGGCCGTGCCGAACGCATTGAAATGATCCCCTTTGATCCTGACAGCATAAAATTCCCCATTCTTTCGGAAATAGCCCTCACATACCGATGCCAGAACAGGTGCGATTTCTGCTATGCCTCAAGCCCGTACCGTGGTGACATATCAAAGGAAATGACCACGGATGAGGTAAAGAACGTCATTCGCAAAATAAAGGAGGAGGCCCATGTTCCAACCATCTCATTCACCGGCGGGGAGCCGACCCTCCGCAGGGACCTTCCGGAACTCATCGCATTTGCCCGCGGCACGGGGATGCGGGTGAACCTTATCACCAACGGCATACGGTGCGGCGATGCAATTTATGCCCGTGAGTTGGCTGATGCGGGTCTCAACTCCGCTCAGGTGAGTCTTGAGTCTCATGATGAGACAATTCACGACAGCATCGTGGGTAATTCCGGCGCTTTCCAAAAGACGGTACAGGCGGTACATAATCTCAAAGGGGCCGGGGTGTACACCCATACGAACTCAACTATATGTTCAAAGAACAGCGGCGCCCTTATACCCCTTGTGCAGTTTGTGAAGGACACCTGGAACAATCCGTATCTTTCAATGAATATGATAATCCGCACCGGCTCCGCCCGGGACAATGACAATAAAGACATAACATATTCCTCAATCGGAAGTATCCTCACTCCGGTTCTTGACTACTGCGCCACAATCGGCATCAGGTTTGTATGGTATTCACCGACGCCATACTGCATATTCAATCCCGTGGACCATAATTTAGGTTCAAAATCGTGCGCATGTGTTTCCGGGCTTGTGTCAGTAAATCCCTCCGGCGACATACTGCCCTGCTCAAGTTACAACAGGGGGGTGGGAAACCTGTTGAAGCATTCTTTTTCATATATATGGAATTCAGACCAGGCCCTGTACTATCGTGAAAGAAGATATAAACCTCCGGTATGCAGGGGCTGCACGTATGAAGTGCTCTGCGGAGGGGGCTGCCCGCTCTACTGGGAACATCGCGGCTCTTTCCATGAGATTGAAAACGTGCGGAACAGCAGGCCCAAAATGAAAAATCTTTTATGGAACATCGAACATGTACTGCGTGTCAGGTCTTCGGGAATATCAGGGATTTCTGAATCAGGAGGGAGCAATGGATGATCTTGGTAAAATGATTTCGTTTCTGAAAGGCAAAGGGGATACGCTGCTTGATATTACCGCAAAAATCGAAACCCTCATGACCTATTACAACAGCAACTTCAACAGCGTCAATTCGGTGAGAAATGATGAATACCGTTTTCTTGAGAGAGAATTTTTTGATAACCCCGAACAATTTCCATCGGATATACGCGATGGTTTTGAAAAGGAAAAAGTGCGCCAGGAAAAGCTTTATAGTGAAAATTTCTCTCTGCTGCAGGAAAAGCAGAACAATCTCAGCAAAGAACTGGAGTCACTCGAGAAAAAACGTGAACACCTCCTTGAGGAAAAGAAAGCGAAAAACATGAAGCTTGATACACAGGAGGAGGCCCTGAAAACCCGTATCAGCGGCCATGATAAAAGAATCGCTGACTACAACAAAAAAATTGACACCCTCAATTCAGGACTTGGATTTCTTCTGAATTTTTTCAAGATGCGTGAAATACAGAAAACAAAAGAAGATATTCTCGGGGAGCGCGATCTTCTTATAGATGAAATCGAAGGTATCAGGACTAAATGGCAGGAAGCATCGGGAGAACTCGCAGAATCGGAAAATTCGCTCAAGGAAGAATGGAACAACCGGCAGGTGGAAAAATCAATTATTCTGGAGAAGCTCGCCTACCTCCGGAACAACAAAGATGAGCTGGTGCGGAAAGCGGCTCTTCATGTGCTGCTCACATCTCTCGAGGCGGGAACCGGGACCCCGGATGAAGGCCTTCCTGAAAAGAAACCTTCGACATGTGATGTTTGCAAAATTGAAAACAGTTCGCAGAATTATTTCTGCAGATACTGCGGCAGCCGCTTTTCCGGCGACCGGGGTGATGTCGCGGGAAGCCTCGTGGAAATCGGTGAACTGAATACCGTATACACGACACTTGAGGCCGGAATGAAGCAGTCGGTCTCATTCCTCGCTCTCACGAAGGGTATCCTGAAAGGAATCAATGAGTTTGTGAAAAGTGTTGAATCAGTGAAGAACTCTCAGGACACCTATTCGGCCCTCCCGAAACTGCAGATAATGGTACCTCAAAGTTCCATTGATTTTGGTGAAAAAATCAATGACCTGGCCCGGGCACTCGTTGACGCGGACTATCACCATCATCCCCTTGAATTTTCTGAATCAGTCACTGAGTACAGCGATTCCATATTCACCGAAAAAATTATCGCACGGTTCTTCAATGCCATGGGAGAT
>JAKQCH010000163.1 GCA_029573825.1 Spirochaetota bacterium
TCGGCACAGCTCATTGCTGAAATAGCCGCCGCCAGTGAAGAGCAGAAACGGGGATTTGACCAGATCAACACCGCGGTGTCCGAACTGGACAACATGACCCAGCAGAACGCCGCACTCGTTGAAGAGACCGCGTCGGCAAGCGAGGAAATGGCGTCACAGGCCCAGGCAATGCTTGAAATGATGCGGCAGTTTAAAATAAACTCACAGAATGACAACATATCCCGTGCGCAGTTCAGTTCCGGCCGTCCCCATGCCATGGAAACTGTGAAAAAGGCAGCGGGAAACGGGGGTAATGGGAAGCAGCAGTCAAAACCTGCCGCTCCGGCGATTCCCCGGCATACAACCGGAAGTGATATCGGCAGTACGCTGAAAGGCGACGGCTTCGAGGAGTTTTAATACAGCTCATCATATATGACCCGCGGCCATCGTATCCGAATTCTCTGAAGAGGGATATGATGGCCCGGTTCTCCTTCCCGGCGCGGCATAGCTTAATATAGTGTTTTGCTGAGGGTCTTTTTTCACGGCACCGTACTGCATTCACCATACACTTCTATTCGGCCAGGCAGTATTCGGCTCTCAGGCGGCGTAACTGAATATTTCCAGTTCAGCATGTATATCCGCTCTGGAAAGAATAGCATCAATCTTCTCCATAACTGCGTCATCAATAAGATATTCGCTGCAGTTTCCGCATTGAAAAACAGGTATATCTTTAATAATTACAATGGATTTCAATCCTGTTTTAAATGGAAGATCGGTGGTGATATTATGTAAATCAGCGCCGCATACATGGCATTTCATTTTATAATCTCCTTTTCATGGTTTTATCCCATTGATCGGGATCAGGAAAATAAGCTGTTATTACACGTACATTATCGTTGTTTATATCAACGGCAAATAAAATATGCAGTACCGTCGAAGATGTGCGTGTACGGACAAGATAGCTGGGGAGATATCTATCGTCAGGATATGATTCAATAATTTCATAAAATTCAATAGATTGCAATACCATATCACGGTTTATCATGCGTTCCTTTAACCGCATGTTAACATGGTATGTCCAAAATATCTTCTTTGCACGAACACACGCACGTATAAATTGTAATGGATTGTCTGGCAATAGCGTGTCCGGCATGTAGTACTTCTCCCGAGGGTGTCAGTTCAATATATACTACAGAATAACTATAGTAATATTTCATTACATGTCAATCTTTTTACAGTTAGACGTATTGTATGGGGTGACCCCCTCCGGCCTTGCGGTGCGCGGCCACCTCCCCCGGTTCGGGGGAGGGTTGTGGGAGTGGATTTACTCTGTCATCGGGTAAAGTGGTTGCGATAAAGCAATCTCCGCGTATGCGTTCCGGAAATTGGTTTCTGTTATTTGACCCCGGCATACCATGTTGTCTGAACCCCGATTTTCCTGATTTCCGGATTACCCTGATTTTGATGTCCTGTATTCCTTCAGAATCATGATAATCCTGCGAATCATTGTTCAGACAATATCCGTATTGTCAGGAATCTCTGTTCATGGTATGCGGCTCCTTCCCGCCATTTGGATCTGTCCCTGAAATGGACCGCATTTCCCCGGGAGAAGGGCGCTGCCCTTCCCCCGGGGGGGCCCCCATCCCGCGACTCACACGGCGTCGAGCCTTGCTACGGCAGCTGCATTCACCATACCTGCTGCACACCAGGGTAGCGAAGGAACTTCTGTTCATGGTATGCGCTCCCTCATGCCTCACAACAACATCCGTGTTGATTCGGCATGGCTCGGGGTCCTCCCTCGCGGAGGGGCCGCATGGAGTGACCACCTCCGGCCTCGCTTCGCCCGGCCACCTCCCCCGGTTCGGGGGAGGGTTGTGGGAAT
>JAKQCH010000169.1 GCA_029573825.1 Spirochaetota bacterium
TGTCACGGGGAGCTGGGAGCGGACATGGCGCGGCATTTCCTTCAAACACAGGGGGTTGATAATGACCGGACAGAGCACATTGCCCGGTGTATCCTGACCCACCGGTATCGGGGGCATCTGAGGCCTGAAACACTGGAGGCCATGGCGGTCCATGACGCGGACAAGCTTGATTCAATCGGCGCCGTGGGGATCGGGCGGGCGTTTCTTTTTTCCGGAGAGGTGGGGGCAAAACTTCACAACCCGTCGATAGATATACATGCAACAAGCGCCTACAGCGAAGAGGACACGGCGTACCGTGAGTTCATTCACAAGCTGCAGTATGTCCGTGGTCGGATGCTTACGGGGGAAGGGAAAAGGATTGCAGAAGGGCGCCATGTTTTTATGGAAAAATTTTTCGAAGAGCTCCAGGAAGAGGTGAAAGGAAACCGGTAACATGCGTCACAAAGATTGCTTCACCCTGCGGGTTCGCAGTAACCGTGTTGCCATGGGAAAATACGCTTGATTTCATTAACGGCACTGATTACATTGAATTTTGATACAATGAAAGCCGCCCGGGAAGGAAACCATGAATAGATCAATGATAACAAAGAAAATATCAAGGGACATATCGGAATTTAACGATCAGGAACTAAAAGAGGTATATGATTTTGTTACGTATTTAAAACACAGGGAGAATCTGCAGGCCAGTATTGAATTACTTGAGGATAAAAAGGCCATGGCGGAAATACAAAAGGGCAGATCGGACGCTGCAACAGGCAATGTACAGCGTTGGGATGATGTTCGATGAAATATCTGTTACAAATAACTGACCGGGCGGTTAAAGCGTATGAGAAATTACATGAACCCTATAAAAGCCAGATTAAAAAAAGGATCGATGCGTTAAAAAAAACTGGTACAGCATCACAAAATGTTAAGCCCCTTGTGGGTGAACTGAAAGGACTGTATCGGATCAGGTCAGGAAACTACAGGATTATATTTGAGATACAGGATGAAGTGATAACTATAATAGCAATAGTGCATAGAAAGGAGGCGTACGAGTAGTACAAATCTTTACCTGTAAACCACAAAGATTGCTTCACCCTGCGGGTTCGCAAAGACGGTGGGATGCCGCAAGGATCGCGTCACCTGCGGCTCCCGATGATAACAACATATCACGCCCAGGTAATGAGTCCCGGCTCAAACTTCCGCTGAATATCCTTTCTGAATGGAATGATGCGCACGGTAAATCCGAACTGCCCTGATTTGAGGCAGAGCATCTGACCTTCAAAAAAATAATTTCCCCCTCCCTGGTCCTCAGACATGAACATGGGGAGTGCGGCGCCTTCCACTATTTCGCCCGCAGGATTCAGGTTTCCAAAATACAGCTCCACGTTGACATCTTCAGGTTTCAGAGTCCCGAGATGTACTTCAGCCTTTACTCTTAGACGGGAGCCGACGGTGATTTCCTTCTGGTCTTCCGATGCCATTGCACTGACTGACGTGTGGGACCAGAGTGTGGCGACATGACGTTTCCATTTTGCCAGGTCTTTTGTCAGGGCATGGCTGTTATCGGAAAACTTTCTGCTGTTTTTATGTGCGCTCAGGTAAAATTTTTCAGTGTAGTCCCGTACCATTCGGTTAGTGTTGAACTGGGGAGAAATCGTTTTCATGGATTCCTTAATTCGGGCAATCCACTGCCGCGGGAGCTGGTCTGCGCCGCGGTCATAGAACATGGGGATGACCTCCTGTTCCAGAATATTATACAATGAATGGCTTTCCACCTCGTCCTGATAGTTCAGGTCATCATATTCC
>JAKQCH010000177.1 GCA_029573825.1 Spirochaetota bacterium
CGCGAAACCAACAAAGGCCCCTCCGCTCTGAGCAGTGAACGTATTAACAAAAAGTGATTCACCGCCGAGAAACTTCCGTGCAAGCGCAGAAATAATACCGCTGCCGAATTTTGTCTCAGAAGTGATATGTTCACTCATATACACCATCGCCCCCGATTCCGCTTTGATTGATTCCCCCTGACTGAGCTCGCAATGAAGAAGGGAATATGACGGTTGGTGTTTTAAGGAAAAGTTCATGTTCGCCCCCATATTGTACAACAGAATATATTTATACACAATGTATGCAACGATAGAATCGGCGGCCCTCAGAAGGACACTTCGAATAATTACACCATTTGCTTTGAATCTTTATTTATTAATATTTGCCGTCAGAGATCACACTTAATTAATATAATATATCAGAAAAGGTCAAGTGAAAATGTATATAATACCAATAAACGGGGTTTAAAGATTACATTTTTTATGTATGTCAGATATCGCTCTCCGCTTATATTCACCCACTTTCATGTCAGCAATTCGCGTTGGCAGGGGTAGTCTGAATTTTCCGGTACACTGTGCGGTTATTGCCACCGCATCGTCAAATCCCACGCGATGTCCCGGCGATATGAAAACAGGTTTAACATTGTTTTTTGTGCGGTACACGACACCGATTTGTTCTCCCACACTGTCCACGAGAGGTGCGGAGCACCCTGCAGTCTCCCCCGGATTTTCACCTGTGCCGTATAGCTTCGATTTAGCGCAACCGATAGAGGGTATGTTCAGCCAGAGGCCCATGTGGGACGCGATGCCGAATTTGCGCGGATGAGCAATTCCCTGTCCGTCAAACATGATACAGTCAGGTTTTCGTGTAAGTTTTTGATAAGTATCAAGGAAGAGGGGCCCCTCCCGGAAAGAGAGAAGTCCCGGAATGTAAGGAAAAGGAATATCGGCATGGTGATACTGTTCCTCAATAATGGTGAGATATGGAGCATGATATCCTGTAAATATTTTTTGGATTCAGGACATCACCGTACCTGCTGCTCCTCTTTGCGCAATTGTTTTTTATCAAGTTTCCCGACACTTGTCAACGGCAGCTCTTTTCTGAATTCAACCACCTTCGGAACTTCAAATGGTGAAAGCTTTTCACGGGCAAAGCTTATGATATCTTCTTTCAGTACATCAATATCGCCACCATAATCGAAGCCGTCAAAAAGCTTCACAAATGCTTTCACCATTTCTGAACCTGGTTTCTCAGGGTCGGGAATCCCGATTGTTGCAATGAGTTCTATTGCGGGATGTTCAGTGAGAATCTCTTCGATCTTCTTTGAGAACACCTTGAATCCGCTTACATTGATCATGTCTTTTGTACGGTCAACAATTCTCAGAAATCCATCGGAGTCCTGTACCGCGACATCGCCGGTATGAAGATACCCTCTGGCATCAATCACCTGTGCTGTCTCCTCCGGTTTATTATAATATCCCACCATGACCTGCGGTCCCTTTATGCAGATCTCTCCGGGCTCGCCAGGTGGTACCTCTTCACCAGTTGACGGGTCCAGGAGGCGAATGTCAGTATTCATCAGGGGCAGTCCAATTGTGCCGAGCTTCTTTTTCCCCCTCGTAGGATTCATTGTAGTAAGCGGTGAAGTTTCTGTCATTCCGTATGCTTCAAGAAGCTTTCCCTGCCCGATGATTTCTTCAAGCTGTTTCTGTGATTCTTCAGGATATGACGCTGCTGCAGAAACACATACATGGAGGGTTGAGTGATCAAGCTTTTTAAATTTTGGATTTCCCATAAGAAGGTGATATAGCGAGGGAACATTCGCAGTAAAGAATGGTTTATATTTTTTCAAC
>JAKQCH010000187.1 GCA_029573825.1 Spirochaetota bacterium
GCGGAACGGGCCCGTGTGGCGAAGGGGACAATTTATAATTATTTCGGCAGCAAAGAGGGGATTATCACGGGACTCATAAAAGATAAAATTCATTTTTTTGAAACATCCCTGGCGGAGAAACTTTCATCCGCACAGGACCCCATTGAGAAACTCAGGGTCTTCGCGAGGGAACGGCTGAATTTCATGGTGAAAGCTCCCTACATAAAGGACTATTTCGCGAAAAACAGCAGCAGCAATGAGACGACGGAGCTGATTGAGGAGATAGACGGAAAGGGGATGGAAATAATTACCAGGATACTCAGCGAGGCAAAGGACGGGGGAAGGATACGTGAAATTGATGTACGGAAGATTTCCGGAGTGCTCATTAAGGCGTTAAAGGGTTTCGAGCGTGAACATGTTCACGCATCAGAGGAGGATGATGCTGCAGTTAATTCCGAACTGGAGTGTTTCCTTACAATTGTAATGAACGGACTTTCAAAGGAGCTTGGAAAATAGTATGGAACTGACACTGCATAAGGGATTGTTTCTGTTTACGGTACTTTCTTTTTTTGGATGGGTCCTTGAAACGGGATACCGCTCTGTGACACAGCGGATGTTTGTGAATCCGGGATTTCTGAAGGGCCCCTTTGTTCCTTTATATGGCCTTTCCGGGTTGATGATAATAGTGCTCCACGGCTTTATCAAAGAGCAGCCCCTTGTTATCCGTTTCTTCACCTACGCCCTTGTTATATCCATGGCGGAGTATTTTGTGGGAGAGTTTCTCCTCATCGTGTTCAGGAAGCGGTACTGGGACTACACCAATGATTTTTTCAACGTTCAGGGACATATCTGCATTACGTTTTCCATCCTCTGGGGCGTGCTGTCTGTAACGGGTGAAATGATACTGTTCCCGATCGGACGATATCTTCTCGGCATGGTTGATGACCGGTTCATTTACATGGCGGGAGTGTCGGGGATAATGATAATGGCCGTTGATTTAACGCTGACCCTCGGAGTGCCGCAGGCTGTCCGGAATTTGCGGCGCGCATCAGTTTCCGCGTTTGAAAATCTGCGTTCATCAATTGCTGAATATAAAAAGATGCTGTATCCTATATACGGAACGGGCGGGGCTTCCTTTACGGGAATACGGAAGGATCTTTTCCGCGCGGTGCGGAGAACACGGGAAGATATAGTGAAATCCGGAAAGGACCTTTCAATTTGTGATGCAGTCGAATTTATTAAAAATATGAAACATTCCCTCAGGGATAAAGTATTCAAAAAAAACCGGGGCCGGTGATACCGCACTATGAAAATATATTCGCAGATAACATACCCGTACCGGAAGGGACTTTTACAGGAGATGTCACAGCACCCCTCTATCGCGGAGATACTGGACAATGGGGAATTCCGGAAGCTCGCTCGGTACCGCCACCACGGATTCGTGAGCTGCCTGGACCACTGCATTGATGTGGCGCTGCTGACCTTTTCTCTCGCGGTGAAACAGGGCTGCGATTCCGTGTCCGCGGCACGGGGGGCCCTTCTTCACGATCTTTTCTTTTACGACTGGCGCACAGGGGGGCCGCGTCTTCACGGGTTCCGGCATCCCGCCATTGCCCTGGCCAACGCCCGCAGGCTTTTTACGCTGAACAGCATTGAGGAGGATGCGATCCTCCGGCACATGTGGCCACTCACGCCGGTCCCTCCGCGGTACCGGGAGTCGATGCTGGTGTGCTATGCGGACAAGGCGGTGACGTGCCGTGACTACCGGGATTCTGTGCGCGGGGCGGTATCGGCCATAAAAAAATCCTTTCAAAAAACAGCCCCCTGAACAATTAATGTCCGGAACTTACTTTTCGGAGGAGCCTCATGACCTGCGTTGCCTTTGACATTGACGGGACGATATATGACTGCGGTGATATCGTCGTGGACGCCTTTCAGGAGGGGGCGCGGAGATTCGGGGAGCTGCACCGCGCCGATATTGCGACGCCCTCCCGCGAAGAAATTCTGCAGCACGTCGGGATTCCCACTGACGAAATTTTCGTGAACCTCTACCCGTTGCTCGGTGCCGCGGCGCAGCGGGAGCTCAATGACCTTTCCATGGAAAGCCTTTCGGCGCTGGTGCGGGATGGCGGCGGGATACTCTATGAGGGAGTGCGGGAAACCATTACACAGCTTTTCACAGAGGGGAAACGGATTCTTGCCGCTTCCAACGGAAAGCTTCCTTATATAAAGGCGATTCTTGAAACATACGGTCTTGTGGAATTCTTTGAGGAGCCCCTCGTGGTGGTGGATGATGAGTTAAATGATAAATCGGACATTGTGCGGCATTATCTGGACCACCGGTGTAATGGGGAGCTGCTCATTATGGTGGGGGACCGGGAATCGGATGTGAGGGCGGCGAAGGTGAACGGCGTGCCTTTTATCGGCTGTGCCTTCGGCCACGCGGGAACTGAAGAAATTCGCGGCGAGCGGTGGATCGTTGAGGATTTCAGTGAGATTCCGGATGTTGTGAAAGCGATTGAGGATATGGATGTATTGGGGTGATGTCCGGTCGTTGTAGGGGCGGGTCAGGGACCCGCCCCTACGGGAAAAATTATATGAAAACAAAATTGTCATTTGTTGCCACAATTGCAGTACTCTGTTCCATGGTGCTTCTGGTTTCCTGTAAAGACTCCCATACCTACAGGGTGGGGCGACCGCTGATCGGGACACTGATTAATCTCACCATTGTGACTGACTCCGAAGCACACGCGGCGAAGGCGGCGGAAGCTGCGTTTGCTGAAATCGCGAGAATTGAGTCGCTCTTCAGTCCCTTCAGGAAGGAAAGCGACGTATACAGACTGAATGCCTTCGGGGGTGACCGGGAGGTTCCGGTGTCCGGGGAGACGTTGAATCTGCTGGAACAGGCAGTTGAAATTTCTTCAGCAACTGACGGCGCCTTTGACATTACCTTCGCGACGCTTTCGGGCCTCTGGAAGGTGGGCTCTGACCCCTTTGTTCCCCCTTCAATGGAAAGGGTGCGTCGATTGCTTGGATCCATGGGTGCTGAAGCAATTATTCTTTTAAAACAGAAGAACTCTGCCCATTTCAGGAACCGGAACACGAAAATCGGATTGGGTGGTATCGCGAAAGGATATGCAATCCTCAGAGCCATTCAGGTGCTGAGGAAACATGGCATTACCGATGCCATCGTTGACGCCGGGGGAGATGTACAGGTGATTGGGAACCGGGATGGTTCGTCATGGCGTGTGGGTTTGATACATCCGAGGACAAAAAATATTATTGCGGCCCTCGCACTTGAACCGGGCCAGTCCGTGGCCACAAGCGGCGACTATGAGCGGTTTTCCATGTATAAGGGGAAGCGGTATCACCATATTCTTGATCCACGAACCGGATTTCCCGCGGAGGGTATGACTTCCGTGACGGTGATATGCGCCGACCCCGTTGCGGCTGACGCGTTCGCCACGGCTTTTTTTGTCATGGGGAAGGAGCGGGCACGGAAAATTCTTTCCCGGAGAAGGGACCTCCGGACAATTCTGATTGATAAAAACATGAATATATCCGCGTCAAGGGAATTGAAGGGGCAGGTTACATGGGAAGGGGGCCTGCAGGTGGAATGGTTTTAATGC
>JAKQCH010000222.1 GCA_029573825.1 Spirochaetota bacterium
GAAATTATGAATTTATCATACTTCGCAAGAAAGGCATCAAGATTTTTCAGACCATCATGCATTATTTCACTGTTCCAGCTTCATTATTTTTCAGCATTGGAAATCCCATTTCTTCACGGATTTGAAGATACCGTTCCGCGCATTTTCGCGCCATATTCCGTACCCGCGTGATATATCCCACACGCTCTGTTACCGATATCGCCCCCCGGGCATCAAGCATATTGAAAACATGGGAACACTTCAGAACAAAATCGTATGCAGGCAGAATTATGGACACCGCTTCATATTCCAGAACCCGGTAGCATTCCTGCTCATACATATCGAAAAGCTTAAAATGCATATCGACATCAGCGATATTGAAGTTATAATGAGAAAATTCAAACTCACTTCTATGATGCACATCCCGGTATGTTACACCGGGATGCCATTGAATATCAAATACATTATCGACCCCCTGAATAAACATACAGATTCGCTCAAGTCCGTAGGTTAGCTCCACCGGTATGGGGTCAAGGTCATAACTCCCGCACTGCTGAAAATAGGTAAACTGGGTGATTTCCATTCCGTCAAGCCAGACCTCCCATCCAAGGCCCGCAGCGCCGAGTGTGGGGGACTCCCAGTCATCCTCAACGAATCTCACATCGTGCTCCTCAAGCCTGATCCCGAGGAACCGGAGTGAATCGAGGTACTGTTCCTGAACATTGACAGGGGAAGGCTTCATTATGACCTGGTACTGATAATAATGCTGAAGCCGGTTTGGATTATCTCCATAACGTCCGTCAGTGGGCCGCCGGGAAGGTTCAACATACGCGACATTCCAGGGTTCAGGACCAAGGGCCCGCAGAAAGGTCGCCGGATTAAACGTCCCCGCTCCGACCTCACAATCATATCCCTGAATAACAATACATCCCTTATTTCCCCAGTACTCATTCAGCCTGGTAATTATTTCCTGAAAATACATTTTTACTCCGAAAAAATAAATTATTCACATTCTGAAGGACAATATATATATTAAACTATCACAATTAATCAAGAAAAAATTTTTTCAGCGTACAACTGAAGCATTATTCTGCAGCGTGCTCCTCGTATGCGGTTTTAATCTCATTGTGAAGAGAATTGAAATCCTCATGGACGCTGAGATTGAATAATTCAAGCACGTCTTCATCCATCATTTCGTAACGCCCTTTCCGCTCTTCGATATCAAGCATTGCACTGGCAAGATACACGATATAAATTAATTCCCGGTACTTCTCCGGCGCGAGATGCGGACGATGATGCAGCTCAACCACACTGGTTACGGCTTCGTTAAAATTCCATTTTTTCAGAATAATACTTCCCAGAGTACTATGACTCATCCCTATGCCGATTTCTTCAAAAATTCCGAGTTCGTCGCTGCCCTTGCTGCCGACAATATCCTTGATCCTTTTGGCAAGATCAGGCTTCAGTGAAAGGAGAACAATCCTGCCGATGTCTGTTAACAGCGCGGAGAGATAGACATACTCCACCAACTGCGTCTTCTCGAGCTTTACCGCAAGCCTCTGGGCATAAAAAGCAGTTTTATACGAGTTCTTCCAGAGCTTTTCATATTTTTTATACCGTATTTCGAGTATGTCCTGAACACCGCTTGCCACAAGAAGAGTATTGATCCCCTTGGTGCCGATCTTCTTTACTGCCTCTTCAATGGTATCGACCCGTTTTATTGTAATATACCCTGCAGAATTCGCAATTTTCATGATGTTTGCAGTCAGGGCGGGGTCCCTTTTTATGTTGTCGGATATCTCCTTTATTGTTGACTCCGGATTGCTCAGAATCCGCTGGATTTCTTTTATACTTGTGGGAAATGATGGAATATTCTCTATTTCCTTCATGATTTCGTCTGTTATTTTGGTGTGAATTTCCGCACGGTCAATCATCTGAGGTATTCTGATCGCGGCAACCGTGAGATTGTTTTTTCTGCTGACATGAAAGGTTTCTGCCGGGAGGCCGATGTTTTTGAACAACATGAGGGCCATTATCAGGCCAAGTCCCGCTCCTTCTGAATCATCAAGAACATCGTCAAAGGCTTCTGATATATCATTGTACTTATATGCTTTTTTTACCCGAGCTTCAATTTTTGCGATTTCCTCATCTAATATCGGGACATTATTGATTACATGAAAAATCATTTTATCTGAATGAGCAATGAAAGAAACCCGAACAAGCATCTTTTCTTTTTTCAGATCGGAAAAATCATATTTGCTGTCGTTTCCGTACGTATCCTCCTTGAATTTCTCCATTCCGGTGCGGTATGCATCCTTGTCATCAATGGTAAGTCCCTGTGCCTGAAAATATATCCGCTTAATATTCGCTTTTATCGCATTATTAATCAATTCCTTCAGGACTGTATACAGCACATCCTTCATGTAGAGAAGGTCATACCGCTCGAGGAACCTGTGCAGTATCTTTACCAGACTGGATTCAACTTCAGGGGATAAATAATAAAACTGGATATAAATCTCTTTCGCTGTTTTAACTGCTTCTTTATAATCCGGTGGCTTAATGATGAAATCTTCCTTTCTTTCATCCAATTGTGGCACCTCACGTCAATAATAATTCATGCTGTTGCATGTCTGTAATCTGCATTCGCTGATACAACAATATATAAGCGTAACAATAATTCATTAAACATTGTAACCGAACATGCTATAAAAAATCAAACCATTTATTTCTGTTTTTAAAAGCGCCTTCATAAAAAGTGCCCACGGCAAAATATATCTGATTTTCGCCATCTTCATTAAATCCATGAGCATATCCGATATAGCCCTGCAGATCAATCATATACCCCAGTGTTATTCTCACGTGAAGCTCAATTCCCGCTCCGGACCTGAACTCGCTGAAACGCGTTTCATCCATCCAGATATTGCCGTATTCATAAAAACCTGTTACCCAGATATCCCGTATCATAAATGGAATTGTCCCGACTCCGATATCGGCCTGTAGAACCGGAAGCCTGTACTCAAGGGTACCGACGGCAAGCCTGTTTCCGTACAGCATCCCGGAAGGATATCCCCGAAGCCCGAACTCGTCTTCATCATCAGCGGCACCCCGTGTGGTGCCTTTTTCAAACCGTCCCAGGGTATACGGTGCCAGATAATCGGGATTATGAAAGGACATGCCGCCCCGGACCCGTGCCATCACAACATTGTTTCTCCTGACTCCCGGAAGATACTCCGCGTATTCTCCTCGGATCTTATAGTATGACAGATCAGACCCGATCCGATCACTGTAATAGTCTGCAATGATGTATAACGACCTGCCGTCCTCGCTGCTGACGGAGTACGGATATATCATCGCGTTGCTGTAGTAATATGCTCCCCGTGTCCAGGCAAAGATATCAGAGTATTCGACAACGTCATAACCAGGATAGAATATATCGACATCCTTCTTCTCGTAATTATATGAAAGGAAAAATAAATGCTGTGACCTGAAATAGGTAAGCGGAATATTGAGCGCCACATTCCCCTTCCTTGAGAGGGTACGTTTCACCGCAAACCGGTTTTCATCCTCCCCGGGAAATTCATCATCACCCCAGAACAGTGTGCTGTCAAAATAGTTTACTATTATGTCAGGATAAAACCGCGCCAGCATATAGGTACACTGTATGGTAGCACGTTTCTGCTTCATGTGGAGATACGCGCCGCACAGATACAGGTGATGAAAAAGGGTATCCGTACCCAGTGTATAAAATCCCGCATACGTATCATAGGTATCTTCATACATTTCCTCAGAGCCTGCAAATGGTATCCACGCAGGAGGCAGTACTGAATTCCAGACCGTATAATCGCGGTGCGGGAGTCCGCTGCCGTCAGCGGCAGGAGAATCATTCCCGCCGGGAAAGAAGAAATCGTTATCCAGCGCAGAAGGGGCAACAGCGACAGATTCATACCGCTGCAGGGGATATCCTGTTACCGCAATATCGAACCCCCCGCTGCCGTAGTCGGCAAATGCAATCCGGGTCGAATCGGGAGATATGTCCGGATGGAACGCGCCCCCTGCCAGATTCGTAATCCTGGTCACGGTATTGGCCGTGAGATCAAGCTCATGAAGGTTGTAGACCCCGTTCCGGTCCGATGTATAAATAATTTTTTGCCCCCCGGGATGCCACACGGGATGCAGATCATTGAATTCATCGGAGGTAACCCGTATGTTTTTCCCGGAAGCAAAGTCGTGCATCACGATATCGGAATACCCCTTCCTGTCCCTCATGATGAATACCGCCTTCTCCCCGTCAGGTGAGAGCCGTGGAAAAGCAATATGTATATCTGTTTCACTGATGATTGTATTGAACGAGGTAAACCCGCTATCTCCCACCACAAGGGAGTAACGATCCCGTTCAGCTTTCACAAATACTGCCTTGTTGTGCAATGATGACACATCGGCATTTCTCGAACGGAGCCCCTTTGTGAGCTGTGTTCGTCTGCCGTTTTTCACCATAAATATATCACCGAACAGCGAAAATGACCGGAAGAACTCAACATCAGAAACATACACTGAACCGTCCTCGGCAACAGATATATCATTGGGATAATTGATTCCGCAGATATCCCTGATTTTCTTTGATTCCACATTACATGATGCGAGGACAGGTTCGCTGTAATTCGTATACCGGACAAAGAAAATGTCCCTTCCGTCTCTGCTGAAGCGCGGAATGTGGGTATATTGTCCGGTTTTGGTAACCCGTGAATATTCAGTGATTCCCGACTCGAGGATTTTCTTATGGGAACTGAGGTGTTTACTCTTTACGTATTGTTCCCATTCATTCCACAATGAAATGAAGGAACGGCCGTACACGCATTCAGCATTGTAATTAACCAGATACGGAAGCACATTATCCGAGTTTTCAAGAAATACCGAACTGATGCTGTTAAAACCGTATTTCCGTTCAAGGTATTCCACAAACCTCCCGCCGTAAATATAGGGGACATTCCCGAGAGGCCAGCTTCGTGGGAAATGAGAGGCCTCGGCAATTGACTTGAAGGTTCCCGCAGCGACATCCGCCCGCATCATCATGTCTACGAACGTGCTGTTGTTTCTTCCATACTGCCATCCGGCGGATTCACGGTATACCGCACTCCCTTCAAGCATCCAGACAGGAAGGCAGGCGTTGGGAAAGCACACCCGCCCGCAGGTGTACCGGCTGACAGAAGGAATACCGTGGATCGTGTCGAGATTCAGTGTGTGGGTATATTCATGAATAAATACGAGCTCAAGCCAGTCATTATAATTACCCAGCACACCATCCAGCTCCGCCCTGCTTATATACAGCTGAATCCTGTTATATGGAAACGGACTG
>JAKQCH010000290.1 GCA_029573825.1 Spirochaetota bacterium
CCGCTACTTTTCTGTTGTTAAAGTGAATTTGAATAACATCGCTGGTGGAAATGAGGGCGTCATATCGTGCCACATACAGCATGCTCTTCCCGGCCCCGGGACGGACAATTCTGGGAGATAGACTGCACTGATATAAAAGGAAGAGGGATGGCAGTATGAGGAAATATCTTTTCATGGCGTGATAACCTCCCCCGCTGTAATTAAACGGCTGTATAACCGCAAATTATTTTATCACTATGTTCTTCCAGAAAGACATTACAAACCATGTACTTCATGGCCATCAGGGTCATTATTCCAGCATGGAAAGATAATTATGTCAATCGGTTTATATCACCATTACTTATAATTTGATTATATATTTTTTTAATTTATGGGAGGAGAGTACTATTACATTGCAGTATTCCGGGTTACATTAAAGAAGATGATATAGAAATATTCTGCAATTTACCTGATTTCCCGGGCACAGATTAAAAAATACTATGTATGAATCTAATCCATTGGCGGCAGAAACCAGTCATGGAAGGATATGATGACGTCAGGTTATTTTTTCAGGGCCTTGTATATCTCCCGTGCCTTATCAGGTCCTGCGGTAATAGGTTGATATACATCATTTATAAATACTGGAACCGCATCAATTCGGGAAATGCCGTTATGTGTGACAATAACTCTGATAACGGCACTGCGCCGTGTGGCCTCTCTGGCTTTCTGATCGAATACAAAATTTCCGAGGCTGTAAAAAATATGGCCGTTCCTATAATGTTCGTAACGTTGAAGAACATGAGGGTGATGACCGATTATAATGTCCGCTCCGGCATCAATAGCGGCCCGTGCAAGCGTTACCTGTTGTGATAAAGGATTATTTCCATATTCGCTTCCCCAGTGAAGCGATACAATTACGCAGTCAGCCTTATGACGAGCGGTTTTTACCGCGTCAATAAAAGATGGATTGTTTCCGTACAGGAGAATCCCCATTTCAGAGTACTGTGTAAGGGGAACAGCATTGATGCAGTCTGTAAAGGCGAGAAAAGCAACAGTGATGCCGCGGATATCCGTAAAATACGGGGTGCCGGTAAATCCTTTTTTGTTGAAGCCGACAGTTCCGATTCCGGCGCGATAAAGTGACTGCAGAGTGTTATCCGCCCCGGGCTTCTTCCAATCAAGTATGTGGTTGTTAGCCAGTGAAAGCAGTGTTATACCGGATTTTTTCATAGCAGACGCGAAACCGGGATCAGCCCTGAAATGAAGGCCACGGAGAGGGGTGTCACCCTCGCAGAGAGGGGTTTCCAGGTTCGCAAAAGTAATATCACCTGACAATAGCAATGGTGTGACCTTCCTGAAGGGGTGAAGGTAATCATTTCGGATTCTGGACAGCCGTTCAATATGGCGAGAGAGCATAATGTCTCCGGCCAGTATAAGAATGCAGTCGCCTTTCTCTGGAGAGGTGCCGGAACTGTACAATGTTAAGGGAATATCAGGGGGAGGATACAGCGCTGAACAGCAAATACACACACCAGATAACACCAGTGTTATAATTGAAAGAACGATGTGCCTCATTACCGCATATGATGAAATATAATACACAGAAAAAATCATTTCACTTCCCATAGAGCACAAAAAAATAACTGGTTACCGGAGCTGCCCGGCCTGAAATTTCAGATGAATCAGTACGGATGAGAATGTCTGCGGCGCTGCCGTGGCGCATGGTATATGTCATGAGCAGCTCAAGGCCGCGGTTACAGTCAATTTCGATGATGGGAAGAGGCGAACTGCTATTGTAAGTGTGTAAATTTTCAAGGACCCTTCTGCTTCTCATGTCAATGGCACGTGCTCCCTCCTGTGCTTTATTGTGCACAAAATCGGCGCTCAGGATCAGAACATCATTGATATCTGTTTTATCGGAAATCAGCTTTCCCAGGGCGCGGGCCTCCTGTCGGGTGACAGAAGGCATGAGAATGATTGGAACAATCCGGGCTTTTGGAAAGTAATATCTGACGAACGGAAGCAGTGCCCCGATAGAATGCTCATAGGTGAAGGCGTCTTCATCAATGGATGCGTTTGTCATTGAGCTGACCGCGGTAATAATATCTGATGCCGGGTTACAGAATCCGTAGGGAGTTTTCCACCGCGATGCGCTGAGTGCTATTGGAGACGATCCAAGAGAACGGTGATTCGGGCCGATAATAATTATATTGCGGGGAGTAAAGAATTTTGTCTTTTCCCGGAATGCCCTGAAAAAACCGGACATATAGGGCGCTGCAAGAAGATGATGGCTGCAGATGCCGGCATGTGCCCGGTTAACCCTGCTCTGCAGTCTTACAGTTTCAGCAATGGCTCTGTCATAAAATTCCCGGTCATCGCTTCTGGAGGAATATTGAATGTAATCATCATCAGGCGCGGAAACACATGACAGAACTGCACATACCGCCAGAATGCATGTTATTCTGATAAAGGCAGATGCTGATACCATCGGGGAGTCAGTGCCTTTATATTTTTCCATGAGGAGTCCTGGTATACATTTTTTTTCCATTCTTCGTCGGTCATGCGTTTGCTGATATCACCGGTGAACTCAAAATAGGAATATGTATACCCCACACAGACTCGTGAACCATTACAATCATTAATATGGATAAACATTCTGAAAGGCATTCCCGTCCCCACCTGGAGGACCTGATTGGAAAAGGTATCAGTGTGGACATCAGTAATGATGGCCATCTGCTTTTCCGCCTGACCCATTTCGCCGGCATTCTCCGGGGTGATCATCGCGCTTACTTCATGATTGAAGCCGGCGATATATATA
The DNA here is from genome assembly GCA_029573825.1 of Spirochaetota bacterium. Lineage (GTDB taxonomy): Bacteria > Spirochaetota > UBA4802 > UBA4802 > JAGODF01 > JAKQCH01. The sequence continues at coordinate 2,798 of JAKQCH010000290.1, forward strand.
AAGTCATTATCATTAACAGTTTCTCCGGCTATCTGTTTTTCAGCAATTATTTTCAGACGTTTCAGTATCTTTTCGAAATTTCTGAAACGCTTTTCATAATCATCCGGCATAACACTGCTGCGTTTCAGCCTTGTACGAAGGGACACGGTAAGATTGTAAAGGGAGTCGAAGAACCGCACATTTGGTTCCACGTATCCCCGTGGAACATACGGCTGGCCTCCGAAATAGACCGTTTCACCTTCACCGCCTTTTTCAGCATAACTCTGTTTCGCATAAAGAACAGTATCGTGACGAAGTTCAGCCCAGGAGCCATGGGCGGTGAGAAGCATCCGGTAAGGCCACGCTTTTTTACTGAAAACCGGAGGCAGATTTTTATGGGGATTGTCAAAAAGTGAATGGATCGTGTCAAGCCACGCCCAGTACACATTTTGCCTCCACTCTTTTTGCTGGTATCGCGAGAACTCATTTTTTACTTTATCATATTCTTTTTTCAGGTTTACAATTGAAGTGAAATCATTTTTAAGCAGTGTCTCTGCCGTATGTGAACCCAGAATACCCATTACGTCCAGGCCTTTCGGAATGTTTCTGGGGTGCTCGTCAGAACCGACTTCGCCGGTGGTGCGAGTGAAAATATATGAGTCCGGGATAAAACGCTGCCCTATAAATCTGAAACCCCGCTGAGCTTCAACACGTTCCCCGGTTGTTGCGCCTTTTTTGGCTTTTATGCCGGATGCTGACAGTATCCGCGGCCCTTTCAGCGACTTCAGATATTGTACGAAACGGGTAATTTTTGCACGGTCAGGATACTTTCCGGGAACCGCGGCGGAGCCCAGTATTTTGAGGGCCCCTTCACGGACCTGAAATATTGTGATATCCTCGCTTTCTCCCACAAGAAAGGATGTCGTGTCATACAATGATTTCCAACGCTTGAGATTCTCTCCCTGTGTTGTCATAGATGAGATTATGAGAGGTACCACAGGTTTGTCCGCAGGGAAATACATCCTTCCGTACCACATCATTACCTTGAAATATTTTTCCATCGTATCGTTTTTCGTGTAATAACCGCGTGGTATATACTGTGTAAAGTCTTCGGTGGTACCGGTTATTTCAATACGAACCATTCCATTCTCATTTCTCATGGCAGCTATAGCCGGTTCAGCAAGTGTGGTGATTGCATCGATTTTTTTCCGGGGTTCGATATTCATAACTGAAGCCGGCACAAGGAAAAATGCTGCCGCCTTTTTGAATTCATTTTTCAGTCCATGATCAGATGTATTTTCGTAACGCCGGATTGATTCATTAAGAAGCGATGAGGTAAGGTCGCGGATAAGAGGATAGAACCTGTCTTCCTCGATCTGCTGTGTCATTCGGGAAAGCATAAGACGGAATATATGGAAGACATAGTCAGCGCTGATATAATAAGGGACAAGGTTGTAAGAGGGATTAAACCCCTCCATGCCTTCAATATATTCTTCTGGGCGCAGGATGCGGGCGTATTGTATGTAAAGGTCAACCATGTCATCATATTGTACATATCCGCGCATGTCCTCGTCAGCACCCAGCTCGGACATCTTCACCGGCTTCAGAAAAAATCCGGCACTTTTAAGAAAGCCCATCTCTTTTGGTAAAAAGGAGTATTCTTTATAGGTGTACCGGTCATTTATTTTTGCCTGCTTAAGTTCCGCAAGAGTCCTGTATTCTCTGGCAGTGCAGGTATAGCGTATTTTGAGGGGTATGCCGTCAGATGATACCGCTTCATCTCCGGGGAAGGCCGGGGCACCGGCGGAATCCTTGTTGCAGGCAGATAGTAAAACAGAAATAATTATTACAATTAGTATATTGCATACCCATCGAAACATATCGCCTCCTGTTGTTGCGGGATAATCGGTTCATTCATCATCAGCATTGAGCCGGCAGGATATGCCTTCTGTATTTGAATATCAACCATTTATTGATGTCAAGTAATATTGCTGTGCACAATTTTTTCGAATGACAACGCTGGTTGAGAATACAAAAAAAGGCTACCATTACGATGTTTGTATCACTTTCTATTGACAGATATAATCTGCCGTTGTACAGCTGTCCGGTACTCAACGAAAAGGAGAAACAATTCATGGATAATTATTTTAAAACCAATCCCGATCAAAAGGGTTTTTTTAACGAATACGGCGGGATGTTCGTACCGCCGGAACTTGAAGTGGAAATGGAAAAAATTACTGACGCATATTATTCCATCAGCAAGTCTCACGAATTTATTTCGGAGCTCCGTGATATCCGGAAGCACTTTCAGGGACGACCCACGCCGGTGTATTTCTGCAAGCGACTTTCCAATGAACTGGGAAGACGCATTTATCTGCAGCGCGAAGACCTGAACCATACCGGAGCCCACAAGCTGAACCACTGTATGGGGGAAGCGCTTCTGGCGAAATATCTGGGGAAAAAGAAACTTATTGCCG
>JAKQCH010000357.1 GCA_029573825.1 Spirochaetota bacterium
ATTTCGATATACCAGTTCACATACCCCCAGGAATAGTCCCTGCGGTAGCTGTATCGGAGATCAAGCTGATGATCGCTGGCAAGATGCTCCGTATAGGGGTAGCCGGACACCGGAGTGTATCGGTTTTTACCCGGATTCGCGGCAGCGTAGACAGTGTCTTCTTTCGATCCAATAATTTCCGTGTACGGCATCGAGGAATAATACTGAAATTTGGCGCTGACGGTATGGCGTCCCTTCGATTTCCTCCCCCGGAAGGTATAACCCGCCACAACCTTGAAGTTGTGACGCTGCTCATACATGTAATTCACCCATTCATCACCATATACATCACCCACCTGGTTGCGCACATCGCCATGGAGCCCCGCGGTGGTGGGAAGTCCCGATTTGTATTTGGACCGCGTATAGGTATAATTCACCCAGCCGAAGAGCCCCTCCTCGTTTTCTCTGAGGTCCCGCTTCAGCATTATCTCGAACCCGTAGGCTTTTATCTGGCCGGTACTCAATCCCTCAAGGGGCGTCCCCTCTTCGGTATAATGATAGTATTCCGTTGCCAGGTCCCTGAAGTTATTATAAAATCCTTCAAGTTTTACTGAATTCATGGCTCCGAACTTCTGTTCAATCCCCGCAACGCGGTGGACCGCCCGTTCAGCCTTTAGTTCTTCACCAAGGGCTGCAATCTGCGGCGCCCCGTTAAAAAGATACGGATTTACCTGGAAGAAATTGCTGTATCTTCCTCCCGCAACGGACAATATTGTCTCAGTCGGAAATTCATAACTCGCCATTGCTCGTGGGTCCCAGATAAACTGGCTGCCCCGATCAAGATAATCAGCACGGGCGCCGGGAACAATGGTAAGCCCCCATAGAACAATTTTTGTCTCCATATATCCGTCAAGGGTATGGTTCCGGATGTCTTCATCGAGGGCGACAGAGGTAAAAGAATTGCTGTCACCGAGATCAAAATCGACGGATGAAGAGTTGGCCAGAATGGTTTTCCCCTTCGCCGTGAATTTGTAATAGGTATATCCAAAACCGCCCCGCACCTGGAGATGTTTTTTGACCGGCTCGAACTTGAACCTGTCCCGAATGCCGAATATATAAGGACGGGAATCAACATTAAAATCCTTTGCCCAGTCAGCGGCACTGTTGTTGACAAGGGTAAAGTAGGTATAGTACTTAATCATCGCCCCGTAGGCCATGATCCTGTTCATAAACCGTTCGTTGGGCTGATACGTATAATAGAGCCCCTGACTGTGGGAACTCCAGTCCACCTGGGCCTTGAGTCCCACCAGGAGGGGATCGTCCCCTTCATCTTCATCAAACATGTCTACATCTCTTTCTTCAAACTTCAGGTAGTCCCTGCTCCCCATCATGAGGAGCGTTACCGAGTTGCTGCTGGTAAAGTAGTATTTCATTTTCAACTGGTAGTCCCAGTATTCCGGGACAAATGCCGGCCTGTCGCCGGTGAACAGCTCATATATAAGCGGAATAAATACCGAGAGGTATCCTATCCTTCCCGTCGCAATTGCATATCCGACATTTTGGAACGCCCCCTCCCTGTATTCCCAGGAGGGCGGGGCAAAGTGAAGTTCTCCATTGCTGCTTTTCAGTATCGGCGCCTGAATGAGGGCCGATGCCGAAATAAGCCCTATGTCGGTATATCCGCCGAATTCCTGTACCTCGTCTACGGTGTTGATGTTGATAACGGCGCCGCTCGCGGAACCGAACTCCGCGGGAAACGCTGACGCGTAGAGGTCTATCTCCCGCATGATATTGTTATTAATGACTGAATGAATCCCTCCGAAGTGCATCGGCTCATAGATCGGGATATCGTCGATATAATACCGGTTGGAGGAAGGGTCCGCGCCTCGTATCACCAGGGGCCCGAAAAAACCGTCAGTACGTATAACTCCGGGGAGCGATGTAAGGGCGCTGATGGAATCTCCGAAGGAACCGGGCACCTCCTTGAGGTTTTTCTGCGTCATGGTATAGCGGGAAACTTTCTGGATGTCCCGATCGCCCGTAATGGTGATTCCCGCGCCGATCACCCGGAGCGGCTGAAGATAAAAATTCCGCGTGATGCTCCGGGTGAGCCTGATTTTTGTCCGGAGCGCCTTCAGTTCGCTGGTGCGGATAATAACCGTGTATTCTCCCGGAGCCGGAACCGCGACACGGTAGGAACCGTCAGTCCCGGTATAGACCTTTGCACGTGCCTCAAGGATTATGACAGTGCCGAAATCAACGGGGCGGCCGTCAGCGCTGCTGAACACTTTTCCCTGAAGAATAATCTGCCTTTCCTGTGCGGATACCACGGCGGTACAGAGAACAATAAAGGCCGCCGCACATAGAGATACTGTGTTTCTGATTCGCCTGTGCATGAGTTGTTCCTTCCTAATCATTGAGTCTGAATTTCAGCCGCTGTTCGAACTTCACCGGCACCTGTTTTCCCTGGACCACGGGAGGAGTATAGCGGACTCCCTTCAGTATCTTCATCGCATCTTTGTAGAACGCCTTCGCGATCCGTGCATGGAGCTCCGGGGGCAGTTCCTTTGAAAGCCGTATCCCAAGGACCCTTGCGGCCTTCACCCTGCCGTTTGAAGCGATCAGGAGTTCCACAATGACCTGCGCCTCGACTCCCTGCTCCGCGGCCTCACGGGGGTAAAGCTTCTGGAGACGCCCGATGGGTTTGGGGGGCACAATGTTGGGATGAAACGAAAGGTCCACGGCGTTGGGATCATCGGAGGTCCCCTGTGCCCTGTCCACGGGGCTTGAATCCGGGTCCACCTCTCCCTGGTTTGTGCTCACCTCTCTTCTGGTAATCCGCCTCGGCGCTTCGGTGCGGATTTTGTCAATGTCGATAAACTCGATGTTGTCCACCGGGAGAAGATCTTCCTCTGACATTTCAATTGAAAGCGTGAAAAACAGAAGATACGCGGTGATAAAGGCCGCGAGAAGAAATGAAAAGAGATACGGGTGCCGCTGCTGCCAGTCAAGAACAAAGGCAACCGTATTCCGGTGGTGTGCATGGGTGTATTCATTACTCATTTCTATTACCTTAAAGTATACTCTTTTCGTGTCTCCGACATAAACACAATATTGAGAAAATCCTGTTCCCTGAGGACTTTGAGAACATCCCCCACTATGCGGTACTCCAGATTCCTGTCAGCGGTAATTGATACTACTTTGTCCTTTTCCGACTGCCGCATGGCGAGGTTGTCCTGGAAATCACCGATGGCTATTTTTTTACCTTCAAAATAAAGGTCGCCTTCACGGGAGATAGTGATAAACAGGCTTTCCTGCTCCGCCCCCACTGTCACAGCTTTGGGAAGCTCAACGCTGACACCTTTAGGCGGTTCTGTGGATGTGGAGGCCATAAAAAATACCAGGAGAAGCAGTGCCATGTCCGCCATTGCTGAACCGATTGAAATATGCCTCAGTTTTTTTAAAAACGAATTCATCAATACCATGATTTACTCCCCGTTCATCTGTTTCAGCGACACCCGGCGGATTCCCGCCTCCTTCGCCACACTCAGGGTATCAACGAGACGGTCATATTTCACCGTTGAACCCATTGCGATAATGAGCACCTTGTTTTGATCCTGTTTCATCTGTCGTTTCATTGTATCCAGGAAAACACCACGCTCCACTATCATTCCCCTGTACAGGAACCCACTGTTTTGCGGCGCCACCTCCATGATCTGGTCATCGGTAAGCCGCACCACTCCCGCGGTGTTCGAAGGTAATGAAAAAAATATCCCCTGGCGAATCATAAAGGAACTGGTGACAATGAAGAAAATGAGAAGCAGAAATGCAAGGTCTCCCATCGCCGAAGATTCGAAAGACTTTTCATCACGGGAAAATCTCTTTTTTTTGCTGCGGATAGAAATTTTCCGGATCAGCGCTTTTTTCTTCAGGATATTCATGTCACAGTTCCTCAGCGTATTCCTCTGTTTCCAGTTC
>JAKQCH010000363.1 GCA_029573825.1 Spirochaetota bacterium
GAAAGCCCAGGTGAAAAAGATCGCTGCAATCGTCGGAGAGAACAATATCACTTCCGATGAATATGACCGCCTGAAATATTCGACAGGGAAAACCGTCGAGGAAGCAATTCAGCTTCGGAACGGTATTGTTGACAGAGTTACGGACCTTGTCGTCCACCCCCGAAGTAAAGAGGACATCCGGGAAATTATAACATACTGCAACCGTCAGAAAATTCCTGTCTATGTGTTCGGAGGCGGTTCATCAGTAAATTTTGGTTTTCGCCCTGCTAAAGGGGGCGTAACCCTGGTCATGCAGACTCACATGAACAAAATTATTTCCTTCAACGAAGCGAACCAGACAGTGACCGTGCAGGCCGGCATGATGGGCCCTGACTACGAAGATGCGCTCAATAATGCCCCTGAAAGGTTTAATACCGCTCACCGGTACACCGGAGGTCACTTTCCGCAGTCCTTTGAATATTCCTCTGTGGGAGGGTGGGTTGTCACCCTGGGGTCTGGACAGCAATCTTCGTATTACGGTGATGCGTACGATCTTGTTGTCAGCCAGGAATATATCACACCCCGGGGCACACTGCAGACCCTTGATTATCCCGCTACCGCAACCGGTCCGAAAGTCAATGATATTATGAAGGGCAGCGAGGGTACCTTTGGCGTTCTCACGGAACTTACCATGAAGGTATACCGGTATATGCCTGAAAACCGGCAGCGTTTTGGTTTTATATTCCCCTCATGGGAGGACGCAGTCAATGCGGGACGGGAAATATCCCAGGGAGAATTCGGCTTTCCCTCGGTGTTCAGAATTTCCGATCAGGAGGAGACCCACATCGGCCTTAAACTCTACGGAATTGACGGGACGATACTTGACACGTTAATGAAACTTCGCGGGTACAAGCCGATGGAGCGATGTCTTTTCCTCGGGTCTTCGGACGGAGAAAAGAAATTCGCGAAAAACATCAAGCGCAATGTAATGAAAATATGCAGGAAACACGGCGGCATGTATCTGACAGGTTTACCTGTAAAACAGTGGGAACCGGGACGATACAAGGACCCGTATCTCCGTGAAGACCTTCAGGATTACGGCATATTGATAGACACACTGGAAACAGGGGTGCGATGGGACAACCTCCATGCTGTCCATCAGGGAGTCCGGCAATTTATAAAGAAACGTCCCGGAACGATCTGCATGACACACTGCTCGCATTTTTATCCTCAGGGAACAAATCTGTATTTTATTTACATCGGGAATTTTAAAAACAGCAAAGAGTATATCTCATTTCAGGAAGGAATCCTTGATGCAATCTGCAAAACCGGAGGCTCCCTGAGCCACCATCACGGTGTTGGCCGCATGATAGCTCCATGGATGGAGAAACATCTCGGTCCGGAGCAGATGGAAGTGCTTCGTGTTCTTAAAAAGCATTTTGATCCCAATAATATCATGAATCCAGGAGGACAGCTGGGACTTGATCTGAAAAATAAAAACTGGCGTGAAATTAAATAAATCCACATAAAGTAATTGATTAAATTATTTTTATTTCTCAGGATTGTTTTAAAAAAAAGGATGTGTGCAATGAAACGGATATTCCTTGCTGTAATAATAATTACAATGTCGTTCACGTCATTTTACTGTAAAAAATTATCGCTACAGGACATTGGCGGTACAGTATGGGTGAACAAACGAATTATTCAGGACAACCAGATGGGAACAGAGGAAATCAGGCTGACCCTGACATTCAAGTATGACCGCTCATTTTCACTTGAAAGATCTGAACGCTGGATTACAAAAAAAACAAAACTTAATCTTGATCCACCAAAAGATGTAGTGTTATCAGGGGTCTATGATGTGGCGGATGATAAAGTCAAACTTATGTGGAGCGATAAAAGCATCACCGAGTTTACCTATAAAGACAATACCCTTATATCACCCGATCAGACCCGTATTTTCGAGAAAACCGGCGAACGGGTGCAGATG
>JAKQCH010000599.1 GCA_029573825.1 Spirochaetota bacterium
ACCATGCTGCTTTTTCACTACCTGTGATTGAGACATAGAATCCCCCTTCCAAATAAAACATTTTTTATCAATATTTATGTAACATATTTTACAAAAGGGTGATTTATGCAAGTGGTGAAAATATAAAATTTCTGTAATACAATACAGAATTATAAGGTATGAGAAATGATTACGCAGTTGTAGTAAATAAGCTGATATGAGAGGAAGTCCGTTGGGTCCCTTTGCTACCCTGCAATGGGGATATTTACTGAAGGTTAAAAGATTAGATATTCGCTGACGTCTATATTGATACACATTTTAAATAGTGTCAAGAAATATTTCAATCAGAAACAAAAAATGTATTGGAAAAAAAAGTCAATTGCAAAAATCCCGGCACGAAGCAGAGCTCCGGCCGGGATTTCGTCACGTCTGTGCTGTATGTATATATTCAGTTACGCCAATCGAGGGCAAATCCTTTTCCGCTGACTATTGCTGAATCGATTACCTTTACCTTTCCATCTTCAGGGAGGTTTATGCGCGCACTGCTGTTGGCAATAATATCCTTTTCAATATCGACTCCCGGTGCCACCTGACAGAGCTCAAGACCCTTCTCCGTGAGCCTGAAGGCGCAGAGGGGAGTCACGTAGAAGACCCTTTTCCCAAGCCTCAACGCCTCTTTCGCTGAGAATGTTATTTCGTCAACCTTTTCCACATATTTGTGTATGCCTGGTTCAACGAGCCTCACCTTACCGTTCTCAATGACAATTTTGCTTCGCGCGTTCATTGCGCCCACGAAAATTATGTTCTTCGCAGATGTCACAAGGTTCATGAACCCCCCGGGACCGATGTAGTTTTTCACACCTGGCGCTTTTCTGCTCACGTTGACATTCCCTTCACTGTCAACCTGGAGGGTCCCTAAAATTGTGGTGTCAAGGTTATCCTCACAGAAATGGAACATTTCTGCCGATGATATGAGCCGTTCAGGATTGAACGCCATGCCGAAGAAAATTCCAGGCGCCGGTACCCCGCCGTACACACCGGTCTCAAGGAGGAAGGTCACATTCTTCCCGAGCCCTGCCAGTTCAATCTGCCGCCCCACCTCCTGGGGCAGTCCATATCCCACAATGCAGTGAGCCCCGGGGTGGCTGATATCTGCAAATATACCCGCCGCCTGCCTTGAAAGCATGCGCTCTACATCCCCCCGCTCAGGGTCCATTTTCAGCACTTTATTAAAGGCCTGGACCCTTCTCGTTATGTTCGAAAGGTTCCCCTTCGCGCTGGGAGTTAGCCATAGCCAGGGCTTGTTCTGATGAATGCTGATCATCATTTCGTTTTTCGGATTCACTACAATGGCGTCAACTTCATCGGCGCGGAGAAATATATTCTCTTCATCCTTCGGAACAATCCGCGCTACCGTTACTAACGCCACGCCGCCGTTTTTTCGCGCCGCCCGTGCGGCTTCCCGTGTCTCGGCATAAATAACGGCATCCTTCATGTAAATATTTCCTTCAGCATCGGCACCGGTGGCAATAACGCAGGCCGTCGTTACTTTCGGCATCCGGTATCGTAGCTTATCGCCCTCCGCCATAACCATCTGTTCACCCTTACCCGGCACCACCTGCGACCCGGAACCCACCCGCGGATCCATAAATGTTCCCACGCCGACTTCAGTGAGGACAGAATCCTCACCTCTGCCCTGTGCTTCCGCTAAATATGTCACGGTACCCTGGGGCAGCACTCCCAGCTCGCAATGGCCCGCATCGGCGAGGTCAAGGAGCGCCCGTGCCGTTTCCAGATGACCGCTGATAAAGCGCGTGGTGAGCCCCTTCAGCCCCAGCTCCTCGATGGTACCCGGCGCCACCCCTCTTCCTCCGGATCCCCCCGCGGTAAGGGAGGTAATATTACAGGGATGCCCTGTTTCCTCAAAACGCGAACGCACCGCGCGATAGAGTATACCGGGACGCATCGTGCCGGTCATACCTGTCCCCATTATACAGGCATTGTCCGGCACCAGGATAGCTGCTTCACGGGCGCTTTTAAATATCGGATTGCTTATTTTCGGCCGGTAATCGAGATCGAATTTCCCCGCGAAAAACTTCCACCGCATCAGCCGCTGTACTGCATCAAGCGTATACAATAAATCTCTCATAGGTCCCCCCTATTGTTCTTGTGAAAATTGAAAAATTCCGTTTTTTACGACCTGTCTGCCTCTGCCGTTCACCGCGTCAAAGAATATCTCCCCATTCCCCGGTGATTCATACCCGATCACGGTGATCTCCTCACCCGGCAGCACCGGACGGGCAAACCGCATCGATATCTTCTTCATGCGGTCCATGTTGCCCTGGAGCGTTTCATCGAGAAGTGTGTTTGCCGCCATTGCCGCGATGCAGACGCCGTGAAGGATTGTCCCCGGCAGTCCTGAAGCCTTCGCCAGGAGCGTGCTGGTATGGATAAAATTTTTATCGCCCGACACCCTGGCATAATCCATCTGCTGCCCTTTCACGGTCGTGAAACTGCTGCGGAACACTTCGCGCCCCGGCACCTCCCCCTGCTTCTTCTCTCCTGTTCTGCTGCCGGTACCCCGCACAATAAATCCCGTGTCACCGATAACCGCCGGCTGTTCGCGTACCGACACGACAGTCCTCAGGTTGATAAACTCTCCCGCAGGGGTATCCGCAATTTCCCCGATGCTCATTGACACGTTGAGAACATCTCCGACGCATATCGGATTCACCCATGTCACCCCCTGGTGTCCGTGAACGAGGCGCAGAATATTGAGATGAAGATCCCTGTTGACCAGGAAATATCTGAACATGGGATACAGGAGGCGCGAAATATAAAACGGCGGCACCCTGCATTGCCCGTCCCGGTAACGTGAAGGATCATCCCGGGTCGCCTGCACATAGGCGAAAATATCCTCTTGTGTAACCGGTCCGAACGTGCGCACGATGGTGTGCCCCCGCATGTCCCGGTTCATTGCCTTTGTGCGTATGTTTCTGACCATTGATGTAACAAGTGCTACGTCACGAAGCGACATGACAAATTCCCCCTTTCATTCAAAGCTGCAACGAAGTCTGAAAACCCTGCCGCAAGAATAACAGGTAAAAGAGTTCATGTCCTATTGAATCATGATTTTGAAAACAGGCAGTAGTAAAGAATCATGATTTTTGAAACGGCACGTCGGGGGCGATACAGCTCCATGAGAAGAGATAGCTGCGAAAAATATTATTTGTATCTTTCCCGGAATTTCGTGGGGGTCATTCCATGAATTTTACAGAAGGCGTTATAAAATGTCGCCAGGGTATTGAATCCCACAGCGCAGGAAACGCTGAGAACCGATCTTTTGGGATCATCTATAAGATAGGATTCGGACTCCCTGATCCGGTATTCGTTGATATAGGTATTAAAGTTCTTGTGAAGCCGCTCGTTGAGGATCTGGGAAAGCTGATAAGGGGTTATATCGAGCTCATCAGCGAGTCCTCCCAGAGACAGCTCCTCGTCGCAGAACACTTTCTCCTCTTCCATGAGGTGTTTCAGGTTTGCAAGGACAGTATCGACATCAAGCCGTTCTATACGCGAGGTGGCGTACCGTATCCTTTCCGCTTCATGCCTCATCTGCATGATGTAGTCCGGATAACGCCACTTAAGGACAAGCATGAGATATATCTGGATCGTCAGAAGCACCGATATTGTTTTAATAGTAACAAGATAAAATGTCGCCGGCAGAGAAAACACACGAACCGAGAGATATCCGAAAATATAAATCAAAATCATGGTGAAATCAAAGGCGATTATTATGATTGAGAAAAACGTGATGTTTTTTTCCATAATAAGCTTCTTCCGGAACATGCGTATACTGCTTACGACAAATACCATCGCATATACAGAAATTGTTGTCACAATTGCCATAATAAGATACGGATATGCGGGAAACACCGAGGCGCTGCTCCGCAGCCCCACAAGGCTCTGCAGGAGAGCGAGCTTTTCACCGGCGGTCTTCATGTAAAAGGGTGTGATGAAGATTATGATAATAACCACCGGTATGAAGTGATATAGAATTGACGATTTAAACTCGTAATTATCTCTGGTGAGGATTGTATAATAGAAATACAGCAGGGGAGCAGAAATATAAAGAAAGGGCACATGTACCAGGGCAAGGTGGGGATAGGAAAAAAGTATGCCGGAAATCATGCAGCCGTGGTAAATCTGCCAAACACCGATGGACGCGAGAAAGAGAAAAATCAGATAATTGGCGGCTGATTTGTTTTTTTCCACAAGGTGCGCTGTTGCAAGAACAAGGGAAAGAAAACCGCCGAAAAATATTAAAAACTCAAGAATGCTGTCCACGAAAATCCCCGTACATGCTTTTCCAGTTAAATACACCTGACCTGTCTGTTTTTATGCATACAATCCGGCCCTGCAGGGCGTCAAGCCTTTTGTTGGGATACGGCACATGTGAAAGGTTCCATTATTTCAGGTAAATGCTCTGAATTTAAAAACCCCGCCTTCCGGCGGGGTTTTAGATTTATCAATGAAATGTTTTACTGGTCAGGCTAGGGTACTTCCAGCAGCTGGTTTTCCGCAGCAACCTCCCCAATGGAATTATGAATCGAATTCATCCGCACCTGCCTGCCGACAATAAACTTTTTGCAGTGTTCTGAACCGCAATGGCATTCAAAGGGCCGGTACAGCACATCTTCTGTCGTCTCATAATCCATTGTAAGAAACTCACCCGGCTGAATATCTCTGACCGCATAAAACGCACGGGCATCGATATCGCATATCATGTTCGGTTCACAGCTGTGAAGCACTTTCCCCATAAAGAAAGGATCATGAAGGTGCCTGCCGGCCCTGAGTTGCAGGGTAAACAGCGTTATTTCATCCAGCAATATTCCTGCGAACCTGAAAACTGTTTCGTCTTTCCTGAAAGAGGCGAGAGATATAATGCCCTCACCCTCATTTTCCGTGGTCACAATCTGAAATTTGTCCCGCAGAGGCTCATCAGGAAAAGAAGGATAAAACTCCGGATAAAAACGACCTGTGACAACAATTTTATTCATCACATTATCTCCTTAAAACAACACTGTCGTTAATATCTTCGGGATTGAAATATTTCTTCACCATATCAATCACGACAGATTCCTCAAACCATTTACAGCTGAAAACATCAAGATACAAATCCCGCGCCTGGTCATTGGTATGAATGGTAATTGCGCTCGTAATAATCAACTGTACCGCGGAAATACCTTCCTCAATACCCTCGCCAAAACGTGCGATCACGAGATCGCCATAGGGAACCATATCAATTGCAGGCACCAACTCCTTTACAAAACGGCTAACAGTATCGATATCGAGAAGATTATCGTTGCAGCTTACCGCGGTAAGCATGAGATGCTTCCCGTAATAAGAAATACCATTAACCTGCGCCCGCTTATACGCGTCCCGTTGGGACGGTTCAACCGTAGTCTTTTCCAACTTCTGAGCCTCCGATAAAAAATGAAATGAAAAATCAGATGTGCTTAGATTA